>CAJWMA010000050.1 GCA_913042995.1 uncultured bacterium
TCCTTCAGCCTCCTGCCGGCGAGCTCCATCTTGTCTTCGCCTCCGCCATCTGCGACAGCATCCTCAGTCATGTGCCCCACATCCGTGATGTTCATGACGTGGATCACATCGTAGCCGGCGACCTCGAGAAAGCGCCGCAGGAGGTCGCTGAAGAGAAAGGATCTGAAGTTTCCAATGTGGGCGTAGTCGTAGACCGTCGGGCCGCAGCTGTACATCCGAACGGTTCCGGACTCCACGGGCTCGAAATTTTCAACGGTATTGGTAAGTGAGTTGAAGAAGCGAATCTGCATGATCAAAACCAGTCTGAGGATTTACACCGGCCCGGCCGGCGGCTAAAAGACTCGGGAGATTTTCATCTGCCCGGCAAGGTCCGTCCAGAAGTTTTCGCCGCCAGGAACAAGATGCGGAGGCGCCTCCGAGCTGCAAGCCGCCTTTTTCCCGAAGGTTCTGAATCCATCCCGGGCGGCCTATTCCGGAGGGGATTCAAGCTTCGCGTTGGAGATGTGCCGCTGCGCATCCCGGGAGGTCTTCTTCTCGAGGTTGCGCTCGAAAGCCTCGCTGAGATCCACCCCGTTCTGGTTCGCAAGGCAGATCAGCACGAACAGGACATCGGCAAGCTCATCACCGAGGTCCAGCCCCTCCTCGCCGCTCTTGAAGCTCTGGTCTCCATGAGTGCGGGAGAGAATCCGGGCCACCTCGCCCACCTCCTCGACCAATTGGGCAAGATTCGTCAGCTCGGAAAAATAGCGTACGCCGACCTCCTCGATCCAGCGATCGACACGGGCCTGGGCGTCGGCAAGGCTGATCCGCCCCGCGGGTTCCTTGCTCTTCTCAACAGGATCGCTCAATGACTCTTCTCCGACAAAAGATCTCCAGCGGTCTTAACATCAGGGGCTGTCAATTTCCACAACAGCCTTTGGGCTCATCCTCTGCCTCGGCAGCGGGCTCCCCGCCTCCTGCGCAGCAGTCGTGTCCATCGTCTTCATCTCCTCCCTCCGCCCCGCTCAGCGCCTCGACGCTGAAGACGCTCCCGACCACCTCCCGCGGCCCCCTGCGCAGCAGGGAAAACAGGAAGAGACCGCCAAGAACCCACAGGCACGTCCAGGCGAGGTAGTCTGCGGAATGATCATGACCAGCCTGCGGGTCGAGCGCCGCGAAACCCGGGAAGAGCTGGTTCACCGCAAACCCAATCGTCACAGCGAGGGTGGCCATCATAACGCAGAAAAAGACGGCCGCCTTCCGTCCATGCAGATCGGAAATGACCCCGAAGGTCACAACATTGGTCGCCGGACCGGTCAGGAGAAACGCCAGGGCCGCGCCCGGGGAGACCCCGCCGGCCAGCAACACCGCGACCATCGGAGTCGCCCCGGATGCGCAGACGTAGACCGGAATTCCAAGCACGGCGAAGAGCGCGACCTGCAGGTAGGGGTCGCAGTCGACAAGCCAGCTATCCCTCACCAGCGGCCCGACCAGGGCGGCGACCGCGAGCCCGACAAGAACCCAGGGACCGGTATGGTCCACCAGGGTGCCCAGCCCGGTCTTGATTCCACCACCCAACTTGTCAAGCACTCCGCCCGCCGACCCCTCGGCCTCCTCCGCAGCCGCGACTGAATTCTCCGGCGTCTTCGAGGAGATGGTCCGGCCAACGATCACGGCGACGGCCAGCGCGAGAACCGCGGCCGCGGCGATCCGAATCAGGGTAAAAGGGCCGCCCAGCAGCGGCAGCGACAGGAGGACAGCGTCCGTCCCGAGCTCAGGGGTCGCCACCAGGAAGGCCAGCGCCGCGGTAGCCGGCACGCCGCGTTCGACGAGCGCCCGGTACAAGGGCACCACCCCGCAGGAGCAGACCGGCAGCGGAAGCCCGACAGCCACTCCGCGAAGGGCCTGGCCGGCTGGCGATCCGCCGCCAAGCCAGCGCACGGAGGACACCGGCAGGAAGACCGCGACCAGGCCAGCGAGGAAATAGCCCAGCAGCAGCGCGGGAGCGCTCTGCAGGGCGAGAGCGAGAAAGGAATGCCAGAATTCGTCGTGTTCGCCGGAATGAGCGTGGCCTCCGTGTTCTCCGGTGAGCAGAAAGACGACCAGGGCCAGGCCCAGGAAGCCTCCGATCCCCGAGGCGCTGAGCGGCAGCTTTCTTCCGGCAGCCGCCGGGACTTCCTCGGGAACTGCGCCCCGAGAGCGGTGCAGGACCACGTGGAAGAGGGAGCCCGCCACCAGCGACTGGAACCAGGCCAGCCCCCTGCCCGAGAGACCATCAAGAAGCCCTGACCCGGCGAAATATCCGAGCGCCGTCAGAACGGCCAGCACCCCCAGCAGGAGCATGGCTGCGCCGCGTCCCCGCGACCAGCGAACGAGCCACCAGACCGTGAGCCCCACGGGGAGCCGGTGCAGAATCACCGCGAGGGGGAGCAGCCCGGAATCGGCCCCGGAGCTGCCAAGATAAACCCCGTCCAGCATCGAATGAATGAGCAGGCCGAGAAGACCCAGGTAGAGCGCCGCCCGGTGAAAATGTTCACCCAGCCTGTGTCCTCGTCTCTCGATGGCTGTCGGCAACCCGACGCCCAGGACGGCAAAGATCACGCAGGGCCACCCCCCGTCCTCGAGAGCTTGCGGCAGGAAATCAAGCAGGATGATACCGCCCATCGAAACGAACACGAAGCCGTCAAGAGCGGTAAGCGCCTGCGAACGGCCCCGGCACAAACGATAGATCACCGGCACCGCGGCCAGGATCAAAACGCTCCAGAAAAGATAAAGAAGCTCTGTTTCGTTACCTGTCATAGACCTGAATCATCTTCCGTCCGCCGGAGCATACCCTGAAAGGCCAGATCATACACTACCCGACCTGCCGGGTCTCAGCGGGAAGGAACAAAGGCCATCGATCCCTGGACGGCGTAGTTACAGGTACAGCCCGAGCTGCCCTCGGGAATGAGCAGAAGCCCCCCGGCGGGAATCATGTTAATCCAGCACCCCGGCCGGCTGATATCGGTAACCTTGTCGTGGACGCCGCGGGAGAGATCGAAGAACGAAGCCGTCCCATCGCGAAAAAAGAGGTTCGACAGAGAAGCCGAGACATTGCCGCAACCGCCTCGCTTGGTCTTATTCCACTTCCATCCGCTGACGGGCTTCCCTGTGCGCAGTTCGTAGGCGAAGGGCTCGGCGTAGAGCACCTTGCCGATGACCACGTGGCGATGATCCTGCTCTCCGTGGCTTCCTCCCGTCTTGACCCCGGTATCATGGCTGCGAGACCACAATGGCCTTCCAGCCGCGGCATCGAAAGCCGAAAGATCGTAGCGCACGGTGCCGGCCTCGTTACGCGAGCCCGAGAGAGCCAACACGCCGCCGGAAGAACTCAGGAAGAGACAGTTTCTCGCCCTCAGCCGATCCAGGGGTTTTCTCCAGCGAACCTTTCCATCCGCGGTGGACAGACAGACTAGAGCGGCGCCGCGCGACAGGAGCTTATCCAGTGTGTAGCGGTCAATCGGCCCGTCCAGGGTCTCCGCATTACCGCTCTCGACAAACCAGGCCCGCCCCCCGGAAACAGCGATGGTGGTGTTGATAACAGCCCCGCGTGACGGCCGATAGAGCCAGGAGCGCTTGCCGGTCTCGGGATCGATACAGAAGAGGGAAACGCTGCAGACAATAGCCTTGAAGTCCTCGTAAACATCGAGAATCTTTCCCCTGCCGATCTCCGTTCTCAGGGATCCCGGCCGTGCCGAAGACCCGAGGATTTTCCCGCCCTCGGTCGAGATCCAGGCCCAGTGACGCTCGGAGCCATCCGCGCCGGCCGGAGCCGGGTAGCTTCCCGCCCGCTTGCCCGTATCGAGCTGGAGCGCGATGCATTCGGCGCCAGCCGTAACGTAGAGAGCCTTGCTGGAGACCACCATATTGCCGCTGTCCCTGACCGCGCCGATGCGGCGGGTCCCTGAGATGACCTTGTCCCAGAGAGGCGCGCCGTTATAGGAATCAGTGGCGATGATCCTGTCGTCTCCCGAGAGGAACATGCGGCCGTCCTTGACCAGCGGCGCTACGGTCCTGTGATGGCGGTCGATGAGATTACGGGGGCCCGGCCTGCCAAACCACTGCAGATCAAAGGGTCCCTTAACCAGCTTATCGCCGCTGCAGATCGTATTGCCCGAATCCCCATACATATGACTCCACTCCCCGCCGCCCTTCAGAGCCTGGGTACGAAGAGAGGCCCACACCCCGGCATCCCGCTTATGTCTCTTCCAGCTTCGTCCAGTCGAAGCGAGGAACCTGTTTACGGTCGAGACGGCCTTGCCGGAGGTTCCCCCGACAAGAGCGATCCCGCCGCCGGGTTTCAGGAGCTTCTTCACGGCTGCCAGCCCCCCCGGAGAGCGCCCTTCAGCGAGGCTCCCCTCGAAGACAACGAGGTTCGCCAGGTAGTCGGCATACCCGAGCTCCGCGAGCGAACCCACATGGGCTACAGCCCGGCCATAGAGCCCGGCCGCATCGAGCCTGGCACGAACCTTCGAGGCGGTCTTCTCATCCGAGCAGACCGCGATCACCTGGAGACGGGTGCGCCTGGCCAGCTCCAGGGCGAGGTTCCCGTCAACTGAATCAAGGACGAAACAATAGCCCCTGTCCATCCCCGCGAGCGCGAGAAGTTCACCGACCTCCGCCTCATAGGGGCGCTCCTCGGCCACGGCCGTCCTGCCTGCCGCCGGCTTTCCGGCGCTGGAGGGAGCCGCCCTGGCCGGCCGGAAGCAGTGAATCCTGCCGTTGTCGGTACTGACGAACAGGCTTCCATCGGCAATCGCGAGCGACCAGGCCGCGCCATCCACCGGCGCCTCCCAGAGCTTTTTTCCATCGGCAGCAGAGAACGCCGCCACCCGCCCCCGCCCTCCGGCATAGCGCACCCCCGCGGACCCGATAAGCGAGAGGTTAAAATCCTGTGAGATCGAGCTGAGGTTGGCCGGTACGCCCTTGCCCTTGCGCTTCAAAGCAGCGACGAAGGCCGCCGGGGAGCGGCCCTGGGAAATCGATATCTTTTCACCCTGGCGGGCCAGGTACCCCTGTGGAGAAACCGCAACCTCCTTGCGAGAGACAATCTTCCCGGTGCGGGCATCCAGCGCGCAGTAATAAACTCCCTGCCGGGGAAAGAGGCCGGCGCAGCAGTAGAGACTTCGTCCATCGACCATCACGCTCGACCGAACCGGCCAGACGGAGATGACCCTCCCGTTGCCCGGAACGCGGCGGCGGCGGGGAGCCAGCCGGCGCTTCCATTGGAGCCGGCCGGAATCCGCATCCAGGCAATAGACCCGCCCATCATCCGACCCGAAATAGAGCATTCCATCGGAATAAGAAGGCGCGAGCCGTACGGGGCCCTCGGTGAAGAAGCTCCAGCGTTCACGTCCGCTCGCAGCGTCAAGACAGTAGACCTTGTCATCCGCGGAAGAACCGAAATAGATGTTCCCGCCCCCGGCAACCACGTGGAAGGCCCTGTCGTAGGTCACCCTGGCCTTCAGATCCTTCTTGTTGTTCCAGAAGTCCTGTTTTGCAGGAGGAGGCCAGGCCGGCCGGGGCCCCTGGCCCGCCCGGTGGACCCAGGACGGCACCAACGGCGGCTCCAGGACTTCAGGGGTCACCCCGGTACGTTCATTGTCGTGCAGGTAGGTCGGCCAGCCCGGACTGGACTCAACCGAGTCGCGCGCGCCGGGAAAAAGTCCCCGGGTCTCCTCGAAACGTTTTCGCACCTCGTCGCCGTCGAGCGCCCTGGACCACAGGGAGACCTCCCTCAGGCTGCCCGCAAGAGAGTGGAGCTCGTCGTCATCCTGGTAGGCGCCCAAAACAAGAACGCCCTTCGATGGGTAATTGATCGAGCCGGACTGGCTCAGGTCCGAGGCCGCCATGCGTCCATCTACATAGAGCTTCTGCACCTTGCCGTTGTAGGTTCCGACAACGTGATACCAATAGCCTGGCAGGTAGTCGGACGGAGCCTTCAGATAGGTCAGCTTACCATCGCCATCATCACTGCCGACGCTGGAGAGACAGAAAAAGAACCGGCTGCCGTTAATTCCGAGGCACCAGCCCTTCTCGAAGTTGCCGTTATCCTGGATCGCTGAGATGATGCCGCCCCATTCACGCGCCTCGCGTACCCGGACCCAGGCCTCGACGCTGATGGAACTGCCTGGAAGCGCCTTCCCATCCAGCTTCTCGCTGAGCAGGACCCGGCTCTTATCGCCGCTGAGCTCGAGCGACTGGGGCTTGTCTCTTGAGAGCGAGGCCTTACCGAAAATCCGCCCGGTGAGCTTCCCGACAGCAGGGCGGACCCGGGAAGAGCGAACCTGCTTGCGGTCGAAGGTCCACCTGCCTGCGGGCGCGTCTCTATCTCCCGCGCCGCACCACGCCGGCATGAAAAAGATGCCCGTGAGGATCGCTGCCGCTATTTTCAGGTTAAAACGCATCTTGAATTCTCCGTCTGCCCCTAAAAATAGCTGCACAGCCGCTCTTTGGCGACAGGCATTTGTCCCTTTTGACCGCCCCCGACAGCGCGGCCTCCATCAGGCGGGCGCGATACGAACGCCGTTCTTTCCCGCGCGTTTGACATCGAGACACATCTGGTCGGCAAGCGCCAGCATCTCCTCGGCCTCATCGCAACTCTCCGGAAACGCGGCGCAGCCAATGCTCAGCGTGACATTGCCCGACTCGTCTTCCCCGGGAATGGAGATGTCCGCGGCCGCGAGGCGGATTCTTTCCGCCGTACGTCCCGCGTCTTCGGAGCCGGTCTCCGGCAGGAGAACCGCGAACTCATCGCCGCCAAAACGGCACACCACATCGGCCTGGCGGGTCGTGTCCATCAGCATCCGGCCGACCTTTCTCAACACCGAGTCTCCCTCGACATGCCCGCAGCGATCGTTCACCTGCTTGAAATTGTCCAGGTCGATGATGAGCATGCTGAGCGGATGAGAATACCGCCTGGCCCTGCCCAGTTCCTCACCAAGCCGCTCGTTAAAATAGCGTCTGCTGTGAACACCCGTCACCTCATCGATGTTGACGAAGGTCAGGATGCTCTCGAACTCCGCCCGCGCAACCAGCCGGGCCCCCTGCAGGATCTTCTCAACGGAGAAGAGATAATCGAGCGCCGCCACCCGGAAACCCACCTCGCGTTCGAGAGTCTTCTCCAGCTCTTTTTTATGCTCAGTAATGGCCGCCCAGATCCGAACAGCCTCTTCAAGCGGGAATCGTCTCCAGGTGAGTTGGAAAAGGAGCTCGACGTAGAGGTTGTCATCCGAACAGGAGAGCGCGGATATGATCTTCTGCAGGGCCTCGGGCGAATCCAGGTGCCGGTCCTTACCGAGAATCTCCAGCAGGTCGATCCCCTGCGCCTCCAGTTCCTTGAGCTCCTTTGCGAGTGACATGCAGGACATGATAAGCCCACGATGCCATCTTTTGAAGTACCCCGATTAATCTCCACCGAACAGAAGACTAACCTCTAAACATAAAAAAACAGCCGGCGCGAACGCCGGCTGCTAACCCAATTCCCTTCCGGGACACTTCACCCCATATACGAGTCCGTCTGCGTCTGCCTCAAAGATCCGCCAGGTAATCCAGCACATCTGCCACAGGGTATGGCTTATCGAAACAGGCGACGGTGCCCTCGTAATCAATCTTCTCTCTGCAACTGTCTGCATCCTCACCGCAGACCATCAGTGGAAGCGAGACTCCCTGGCCGGTGAGGTATGAGAAGAACTCGGTACTCTCTTCGTTTATTGTTTCAGCGTGCATGACGATCAGATTCATCATGCGGGTCGACAGGACGGTCTTTCCGACGTCCTTGTTGAGCGCGATCTCCAGCTCAAACCGGTGATTGTCGAACAGGTTCCTCAGCTCGAAGCTGGTTTCCTTGGACTCTCCAAAAATCAAAATCCTGCCGCGATCCATCCTGGCACCTCGGGAAATATTCTCTGCGTGAACGCCGCGGAAGCGAAAGACGACTTTCTCACCTCCGCCGGCCCCATCTGTCCGTTACAAACAGGTTCCCATGTATCGGCGGGATCCGGCAGGATCTTCACAGCTTCCTTGCAAAGCTGCATCCGGGGCCGGGGAGGCCACATCCCGGGCAGATATCAGGACCTTGGAATTTCCCGACAGGGTATTCAGGCCGCCTGGTCACAGCCGAGCAAACGCATGACCTGCACCAAGGAGGATCTCAGCTCGCCCCGGTTGATGATTCGATCGACAAAACCGTGCTCGAGCTGGAATTCCGAACTCTGGAAGCCATCTGGTATCTCTGATTTGATCGTCTCTTTGATCACCGTGGGGCCGGCGAAGCCGATCAGGGCTCCTGGCTCAGCGAAGATCACATCTCCGAGAGCCGCAAAGCTCGCCATGCAGCCGCCCATGGTAGGGTTGGTCAGCACCGAGATGAACAGCCCCCCACAGCGGTCCAGCTCAGCCAAAGCGACACTGGTCTTGGCCATCTGCATCAACGAGAGAACCCCCTCATCCATGCGAGCGCCTCCGCCTGAGCCGCTGACGAAAATAAAAGGCTGGGACAACTCCCTCGCCAGGTCGATTCCCCTGCGAATCTTTTCGCCAACCACCGAGCCCATGCTGCCGCGCAGGAATCTCGAGTCGCTCACCCCGAAAACAACAGGAAGCCCATCCATCTTCCCTGTGCCGACCACGCAGGCATCTGAGAGCTTGGTGAACTCCTGGGCGCCCTTCAGCCTGTCTTCATAGGAACGCACGGCGACGAAATCAAGCGGGTCAAGGGGATAGAGCTCGGTAAAGTGTTCCTCAAAGGTACACTCATCGAGAAGCGAATCGATTCGCTCTGTGCTTGAAATCTCGAAATGATAATTACACTCAGGACAGACATTCTGCATCTCTTCGAACTTCGGCTTGTAGACCAGCTTGTTACAGGAGGTGCACTGCATCCAGAGATCAGGCATCTCCTTGCGCTTGCGGTGGCCGCCTGATTTTTTCTCGTTTTCCTCGGGGGTCATTTTCAGCTACCTGCCAGTCTCAAAAGTTCACGAGTCGCCTCGGCCGGATCTTTCGAGCCGAAGATGGCGCTGCCGGCGACAAAGACATCGGCGCCAGCCTCGCGGCATTCCACTATGGTGCTACGGTCCACGCCTCCATCAACCTCAATATTTAATTTCTTTGGCTCCGGGAAGGTGTCTACCTTCTGGCGGATCTTCCTGACCTTAGCCAGGTTTTCACTTAGAAAAGCCTGCCCGCCGAAACCGGGATGGACGGTCATGATGACCACCATGTCGAGCCGCGGCAGAAAATCAAAGATCTCCTCCACCGGAGTCTCGGGATTTACCGCCAATCCCTTGCCGACCCCCTTCTCTTCCAGGCGGTCGAGCAACCCGGCAACATCTCCATTCGCCTCGATGTGAAAGCTGATATGGTCGGCTCCGGCATCGACGAAGGAATCGATATACTTCCCCGGGTCAGTGATCATCAGGTGGACGTCAAGGGGGAGCGTGGTGACGGCACGCAGGGCCTGGACAACGATCGGCCCCATCGTCAGGTTGGGAACGAAGTGCCCGTCCATCACGTCAATGTGAACCTGGGCGGCGCCGGCCTCCTCGACTGTTCGGACCTGCCCCGCGAGCCTCGCGAAATCGGCGGAGAGTATGGATGGTGCAATCCTTGGAGTCATAACGACGGAGTTTAGGTGTACCGGGAAAAGCACGCAAGCTCTGACGAAAAAAAACGAGGCGACCCTGGCGGGTCGCCTCGAGACGACTGAGAGATTGGACGAGTCTGGGCCATCCTCCCTACAGGCCCATGGAAACGGGTTAACCTGTCAGCTCGGCTGCCGGATTAGCGGCGGCGTCCACCGGAGGAGGAGGCGCCGGAATCAATCGGGCTGCTCGTAGCGTTAGCCTCTGAAGCAGCCGAGAAGCGGATGATACCGGACTGGTCGACAAAGAAGTGCCGATCGCCATCATTGCCTTCACTCACGGGATCGGCCTTGCAGGACCAGGTGCTTCCATCCTTGGAGTAATCAAAGCTGTAACCGGACTTCTGGCCGCCGCCCAGGACACTGTCGATATACCCGGCGGTGGTAAGACCGTCCAGGTTATCCGAGTAGTTCTGGAAACGGGTACGGTACTGTTCGTTAACCGTCGTGAGGGTCCTCAGCGAGCTGATCGCCGAAGCCTCGTTACCAGCCTTGCGAGCATTCAAGAGGCTCGGGATCGCGATAGCGGCGATAATCGCGATGATCGCCACAACAATCATGAGCTCAATAAGCGTAAAACCTTCTTCTCTGCGCATCGTTTTCATTCTTCACTTCTCCTCTAAAGGACTTCCTTGACCCGTCGAATCCAATTCTCGACGAAATGTTAAACAAACTCTCACGCGCCCTTCCCCCGAGGACGCTGCCAGACCATCTGGCGTCTGCTAACCCAATGGCAAGGAGAGTGCCGAACCGGTGAAGAAATTCCTGGTTATTCGCAAGTAGCTACACCACAAACAAATACAAAAACCTGTTGGA
Source organism: uncultured bacterium (assembly GCA_913042995.1). Classification (GTDB taxonomy): domain Bacteria; phylum Planctomycetota; class UBA8108; order UBA8108; family UBA8108; genus UBA8108. The sequence goes on from CAJWMA010000050.1 coordinate 10,478, forward strand.
AATGAGCGGCTGGACTCCGTGTCAATAATTGTCACTCCAAGTTGCCAATTACCGGCGCATTTGCCGCTGATCGCCATTAGACGGCGCCCGAATCAGCCATATTGACCCCCCCCTCACTCTGCCCTACACTCTCAAATCAAGTGTTCCTGTCCCGCGCCCGCGCGGAAGACGAGGTTTAGAGAGATCGGTGATGGTGGTCGCGCAAAATAAGGTCTGGAGTTCCTGCGAAATTGACGAGGCTCGTTGCTCGGACCTCTCGCAAGAGGCGAACTGCTCTCCCCAGGTTGCCGCCCTCCTGCTGAGCCGGGGGATCGACAGCGGTGAAAAGGCCCAACGGTTTCTCCATCCCAGGCTCGTCCACCTTCTAGATCCCGGGGTTCTCCCTGAAATCAATAAGGCCGCCGAGAGAATCAACCGTGCCATCGCGCAAAACGAGAGCATCTGCGTTTTTGGAGATTATGACGTAGATGGAGTCACCTCGACCTGCCTGCTGCTCAATTTCTTCCAGCAGGTCGGCAAAGAGGTCGCCTACCGCCTGCCGGACAGGTTCAAGGGCGGCTACGGTCTCAATTGCGATGTGATCAGGGAGCTGGCCAGCGCCGGGGTCCAGTTGCTGATCACGGTTGACAACGGATCATCTTCACAGGCAGAGATCGCTCTTGCCGCGGAGCTGGGGATGGACGTCGTCGTTTGTGACCACCACCAGCCCTCGGAAGATTCGCCCAACCCCATCGCCCATGTCAACCCCTGGCTCTCTGACGATGAGAGCGCCTTCAAAGACCTTGCGGGAGTCGGCGTCACCTACAAGCTGGTCTGGGAGCTATGCCGATGTTTCACCCGTCAGAAGAAGCTCTCCGAGGAATTCAGCAACTTCATGCGGGAATGTCTCGGCCTGGCGGCCCTGGGCACCATAGCCGACATGGTGCCCCTCCACGGAGAGAACAGGATCCTCGCCAAGTTTGGCCTCCAGAAGCTGAGGGAGTCCAGGAAACCCGGTATCAGCAAGCTGGTAAACGCCGCGCTCAAGAGAGATGCCTCGCGGGACCACCTCACCAGCGAGGATGTCGGTTTCAGCATTGGGCCAAAGATCAATGCCGCCGGGCGGCTGAGCAACGCGGACTTCGCCCTGCGGCTCCTCATGGCCGAAGATAATGACCAGGCGGATGAATTGATCCAGGTTCTCGACAGGGAAAACAACAAGCGCAAAAAAATCGGCGCGGAGATCTTCGAAGATGTCTGCAATCGCATCGAGACCGCCTACGACCTGGACAAGGAAAAGGTCATCGTCCTGGGAGACGAGGCCTGGCATCCGGGAGTGCTGGGTATCGTCGCCTCGCGGGTCGTCGAAAAATACTACAGGCCGGCATTCCTCTTCTCTATCGAGAATGGAATCGCCAAGGGATCTGCGAGGTCGATCAAGGGAGTAGAGATGTGCGATGCTCTCGCCGAATGCGGAGACCTCTTTGAGCGCTTTGGCGGCCATGCCATGGCCGCGGGAGGCACCCTCCAGGCCGAGAAGCTGGATGCCCTGCGCGCAGCCCTGAACGAAATCATCGACATCGACCCCTCCGCAATGGTCCCTGAAATAGAATTTGACTGCCAGCTCGAGCTCGAAGAGATCGACAACGTCCTGCTCTCGGAGGTAGCCCGTCTCGAACCCTTTGGCGCCGGTAACTCGGAACCTCTCTTCGCCACGATGGATCTCGAGATTGTCGGCTCGCCGAAGCTGATGGGAAAGGACGGAAGGCACATCTCCTTCCACGTTCGCAAGAAGGCCCGGGGAAAAACAGCGTTCAGAGCTGTGGCGTTTTTTATGGGCGATCGCTGCGAAGAAATCAGCCGGGGAAACCGCGTCTCGCTTCTCTACCGCCCGAGAATTAACTCCTGGCGGGGAAAATCAAAGATCGAGCTCCACATAAAGGACCTGCTGGTCCACGAGAGCTGAACTCGAAGCAAAAAAAAAGAGGGGACGCCGGCCGGCGTCCCCTCGCGATCTTTGATTACTTCAACTTCTCCTCAATGATCGACTGGAACTCTTCGGGAATGACACCCTTCTTCCTGGTATAGAGATCCCGCGCGGTGTCGATATTACCCTCTTCCACGTGAGCCCAGGCGATATAGAACCAGGCAAGTCCCTCGGGAACATCCCCTCCCTTCGCAAGCGCTCTCTCGAACTCGAGCCGGGCCGCTCCCGCATCTCCCTTGAAAAGAAATGTCAATGCGAGGTTGAAGCGCGCCTGCCCGGTATCCTCCTGGGCCAGGGCCTTCTCGAGAACGCCCTGGGCCCGATCCAGCTCATTTCTCTGGATGAGAACGGCTCCGAGGTTCATCTGAGCCGACATGTTGGCGGGATCTTCCGCCAGGGTTTTTTCCAGCAGGCTGAGAACCTTATCCGAATTCGCCTCCGGATCGACGTCGTTCAACAACATGGAAAGCCGGAAGGTCGCCTCTGAATTTTTAGAATCCAGCGAGACCGCCTTGTCATAGTCGCTGATCGCGGCCTGCGCAAGCCCCGCAAGCTCCTCCTGGGCACTCGCTTCAACAGGAGCCCCGGACAGGGAGAGTTCCTGGTAGCGATCCCTCCAGGCCTTCTCCTTCTCAACGGCGGAATCCATCACGATCAGGGATTCCTTGAGGACTCCACCCTCGGTCTTTGCAAAGCCCTCGATCCGGAAGTTGCCGGAAATGTCCTCGCCGACCAGCTCGCCGCCGCGGTAAAGGCTGACCCTGAGAGCGAAATCATCATCAGAAGCATCCGGCAGCACCCACTCAAAGCTAGCCTGGGTCGTGGTTGCCGGTTCCTCCTGGAGAAGCTCCCAGGCGCCGGAGTCACCGACTCTGTATTCAAGTTTCATGAGAAGATTCTCAGGTGCTTCAAGCGCGGCCTCCTGCAACGTCCAGGCAATCTGCTGCTTGTCAAAGGCCTGGAATACGCCGCCGCGCGCCATGGTGTCAAGCCGTACCGCACTCTTCAGCCTCCGGGGGCTGAGGAGCCCATGACCGACATTCCCCATGGCATCGCTTGCCGAGACGCGAACCTCGAGCTCAGTCCAGCCCCGCGGGACGTTAAAATGGATCCCATCTTCAGCAAAGGCGAGGTCATCTACAGTGGCCAGTTCGGTCCACTCCTCGTTCTCTTGCGGAGCACGTCCCTCAAGAACCAGGGGGCCCTCGCAATCAGAGGGATCAATCTGGATCTGCAGGGTCGCCGGCAGGCCGGCCACCCAATCCGTCGCCGGATCCCCGATCGCCAGGAGGGGAGCGCTATTGTCGAGCTGGAACATTCCAATGCTCTCGCTCCCGACGCCTGGAGCCGCGGCGACGTTGCCAAGACTGTCCGTAGCCGCAAGATAGAGGTCGAACTTCTTCTCGGCGTTTTCCTGCAGATCAAGCGTGACGGTAAAGATCCCTTCGGAACTCTCTGTGCTGACCCTGGGGGAAGGGACATTGTTCCAGAACTCCTCGCCCTCGGCGCGCAGAAAGGCCTGTACGCTTACGGGTTCAGCACAGCCCTCATCCGTGAGCTCGACCTCGAAGCTGAAATGACCGCCCGCAAGCTGCGGCAGCTCTTTACAGGCGACCGTCGGAGCACTGGCGTCAATGCCCAGGAGAGGCCCCTCAAAGCTCAAAGATTCCGCCTCGGTACCTTCATCCGGGTTCGCAGGAGCGCTGACCACAAGCCGCAACCTGCAATCAGCCAGGGTCATCTCAGGAGCCGTCCACATGATGACGCCTTCCTCTACAAGCGCATCCCCAACCGCTACCCAGGTATCTTCAGCGGGAGAATAGAACTCCAGCATGACCTCGGCCTTCGGGTCGAGTGCCTCAGCGGCAGGCTCTTCGCGAACCTTCCAGGCCACCTCAACTTCAACCCCGGCCAGCAGGCACTCTGTCTCCGGCGAGACGAACTCGAGAGCCGACGGCAGTTCAATAACGACCTCGGGCTCCTCGGGTTCAACGGGAGCCTCCTCCGGTTGGGATTCGTCCGCCGCAGGGGCCGCATCGGGCGTCTCCGCCGTCGCAACGGCTTCGGCCTCAGCGGGCTCGACAGCTTCCGGCGCGGGCGCATCCAGCGATGACACCACGTTGCCGCCTTCGTTGCGGAGAATGAGCGTGTCAAATCCGACAAGCCCGGCAAGGTCCTTCACCGAGGCTCGAACCAGGATCTCGTCCTCAACCCCCTGGGGAAAGAACCAGGAGAAGCTCTGCTCTCCATTGCGGGCGATACGGGTGGTGACCGGCGACCAATTGCCCCCATCATCCAGGCTCCACTCCACCTCGACAGGACTCTTGCCCAATTGCTGCTCTGATATTTCAAGGGTCAGGCTGAGTCTCGATTTACCACTGAAGAAAAAAGTCTTCCCGGCTCCCGTCCACTTGACCACTGGAGGGGTGTTGTCGACACAGAACCAGATCTGCGCATCCTCCGTACCCTGCGGGATGAGAAATTCGCGGTCTCCCTCCAGCACGACAGACACCCTGAACCCGTGAATTCCCTCACCCGGCGCCTCGTAGGTAATCGGCAGGTTCTTGGAAGTGGCCACCTGTCCCCAGGTTCCAGACACGGCATTCTTGAGCCACAGCTTGTAGCTCGTCACCTCCTCGATGTTGATCATTCCCGGGTCGAAGGACGGCTGGACCGCCACCTTCTCATTGGTGGAATAATAATGATCCGCCGCAGGAGCGATCCTGCTGATGACCAGGGGCAGCACCTCCCCCGCTTTTCGAGCCCTCGCTCCGCGTTGACCAGAAGATTTGGGACTGACCTGACATGACGAAGCAGCGACGATTACAAGCGCCATCACAACGCCTGCAAGGGTTCTTACCGAACGAGCTTTCATTACAAAGCCCTCCTCTTGATAACCATGGTCCTGAAGACCGGATCTCTTCACTTCCGGACTTCTAATTTCTCTTCTTCACTTCCGAGGCCCGGCAGAAAGTAGGCCGCCAGACCTACCGCCAACAGCTTGCGCCGCAAGCGGATACAGTTCTCGCCTCCTGCCCGGAAAAACCGGACCAGGGACTTCACTCCCCCCGAGGCGCAGGAATTCTATCGAATTTTATCGGCCCTGTCGTTAACAAAACCGATGGCCCCGGAGAAGATTGAGAAACCGTCTCCTGCCCGTGAAAGGGACTCCAGCGTGCTCTCAGAGGCATCTGGGGGATTTCGAGTCCAGGAAGGCGCCTGCAATCTATGAACAAACCGCTCCGGATGGGGCATCAGACCGAGCACATTACCCTTCTCGTTGCAGATACCGGCGATATCGAGCACCGAGCCATTGGGGTTGGCCGGATACGCCCCCTCAGCCGCGCCGGGTTCCTGGTCATCTTCCCCTGCGCTGACCCGGTAGGTCAATGCAATCTGACCGTTTTCACGCAACCGGTCAACCATGTCCGGATCGCGGAGAACGAAGCGTCCTTCGCGATGCGCCACCGGTGCCCGCAGGTACCTCGCGCAAGGTTCGCTATGCTCTCCGGAGCAATCGAGAAAAGCGCACTGATCCGTCTCGACACGCAGATGGATCCAGCGGTCCTCAAACTTTCCGGAGACGTTCTCGATCAGGGATGCGGCCTTGTCCCCCTCCCAACCCGGAAGAATGCCGAGACGAACGAGGACCTGGAATCCGTTGCAGATGCCGATGACGAGCTTGCCCTCATCGACAAACGCGTGCAGGTCATCGGCCAGGCGCGTGCGCAGTTGGTTGGCCAGCACCGTGCCCGCGCCAAGGTCATCTCCGTAAGAAAACCCTCCCGGAATCGCGAGAATATCAAAATTCTCCAGGGCATCCTCTCCCCGGAGCAGACTTCCGACATGCCGGATGCTGACCTCTCCGCCAGCAAGCTTGAAGGCGTGGGCCGTCTCTTCATCGCAGTTTACCCCCGCGGTTCTCAATACGAGGACTTTAGCCATCCCGTTCAACTCCCGGAAATCATCATGACAACATTACACCGCATCAAAAATGAGCGGTTCCTTCCAGACAGTTCTCAACTCTTCAATCGATTCGGAAAGAATATTCTCGGCTCCATCCTTGCCGGCAACCTCGAGAACCCCGCCATCGCAGGTCTCGCCAACCACCGCCGCGGGCAATCCGTCAAAGATAGCCAGGAAAGCCTCCTTGTTCTCCTGCGACACCTCGACAAGGTAGCGGCAGTTCGACTCGGAAAAGAGAGCCTGGAGATCGTCCAGGCCGGCATCCTCCGCCGACACCGGCAGCTTCTCAAGCTGGATTTTCGCTCCCACCCCTCCGCTGAAGGCCATCTCCGCCGCGGCGACCGCCAGCCCTCCTTCGGACAGGTCGTGGCAACTTCGAACCAGGCGCTGTTGAATCGCTCCGTGCATCGCCTGGTGAATCTGTGACGCTTCAGGCGGCAGGCAGGGAACATTCCCCCCTCCCCCGGCGAACTTCGCATAGTGGCTGCCGCCCATCTCTACCCGGGTCTCCCCCACCAGCACCAACAGGTTGCCGGGCTCCTTGAGATCCATCGTCACCGAGCAAGAAACATCTTCAACCATCGAGAGCGAAGAGATCAGCAGGCTGGGAGGAATGGAGAGCGTTCCGGATGCTGTCCGGAATTCGTTGTTCAGGCTGTCCTTGCCGGAAACAAAGGGAGTGCCGA
>CAJWMA010000051.1 GCA_913042995.1 uncultured bacterium
GGCCCGGACAAAGAAATACTGAGCTTCGTAGTGGTAGAAGTTCCAGGGAGCCTGGGTGATGGTGTCATCGCGGAGCGCGAGCCGCAGGAATTGTTCACGCAGCTCCGGTTTCAGGGCGATCTTCGGAGCCAGGTCGGCCAGGGTCGAAATGATCCTGAAAAGCTGCACAAGATCACGTTCGTTGAGCTTGCGTAGAAGGTAGCCGACCCCCCTGAGGTCGCCAATTCGGCTGAGTGCGACAGCGGCATCCAGCCTGGAGTCCGGTCCCTTCCCTGCAGGCTTGCCGGGAGGGCCGCCGCCGGCCTGTGAGGCTGGTTCCTCCAGGATTTTCGCAAGTAGTTCGGGCGCTGAGGCTTCGCCCAGCGCCGCGAGCCCCAGCGCGCCCAGCGAGGAGGTCTCAGGCTGCTTCAGGGCGTCCAGGAAGGTCGTCCTGGCCTCGGCGGGGGCCAGTTCGACCAGTAAGGCGAGAGCCTCGATACGTTCGCTCAGATCGTCGCTGTGGGCCTGCTCGAACAGGAGACGGTGGAGCAGGTCCAGCGAGAAGACGGTCTTGCGGGTTTCACCGCTTTCAGAGAGGCGCTGATGTTGCTGATGTAGAATTCTGGCCAGGGGGAAGCGCTCCCGGCCCGTTACGACTCCGCGGTGTTCGTAACGTACCTCCTCGGCGAGCTTCAGGGTGCTGAGGGCGGGGGAGGTGGGGAGGGGGGTATCGAGGACGACGCCGGGGTTGACCTGGGATGCACCTTCCCTCACCTGGACCTGGTATTTCCCGGGCTCGTTGGATTCCCAGGAAATTACGTAGTTCGAAAGGTTTCTTCCCTTCGGCTTTTTTCCGCTCAGCTTGATGGCTCGCCTGTTTTTACCTTTGCCGGTGTACTGGGTAAGAATCTCAGGCTGGTCCCCAAGCCTGATTTCCAGCAATTGGAAGGTGAAAATCATCGGGTCGAGTTTTTCCCGCAGAATCCTGGAGCGCCTGGCGAGCTCGATGTCGGTTGAGGAAGAATACTTCTTCAGCAGCGGGAGAGCCTCGTTACCGGCCTTGATGAGCTCTTTCTGGGCCGCCTCCCGGCGTTTCCAGCTCTTGTGTCCCAACTCGTTCACCAGTTTTTCGAGGCGGAGCTTTTCAGCGGCGGGTTTTTGCTGTGCCGGGGCCGGCTTCTCCTGCGCAGGCGAGGAGGTGAACAGGACTGCGAAAAAAAGCAGTGAAAGGGTGAACAGGGGTACCGGGAGCCGGATTTTTAACATGTTTATCGGTCTTGCGAGCGGTCTTTTGAATGTCACTTCACGTCCATTGTATCCGGAAAACGCAATGGAGAGTAAGAGACAGGGTTCTATCAATGCTGAAAAGCCTACAGAAAGCCCTTCGTGGACACCGATATACCCTAATGAGGGTCGGTTCAGTAGAACGACGAAGGGTCTGAGGAGACAGAACAGTGTTGAGAGATAACTCCCGGGGTACGCCCGGTGAGCGTGATAGCAGTGGTGTTGATTCATCACGAAAGTGCATGGATGAATGGCTGAGCCGGTTGGTTTCAGAATTCCATGACGGAGAGCAGGAACTCGAAGCTCTTGCGAAGAACTCGATCGAGGGTCTCGCCGGGGAGCTTGGATTTCGCCGCGGCTATTTCCTGCTCTATGGCCTGCGGGCGTCAGGCGCCCTGGAGAGCGGCCGCGAGCTCGACTTCGAGGTCTGCGCCTCCCGCTTGCGCCTTGAAGACAAGAGTGACGACACGCTCTCCTGGGTGGATGTTACCAACCCCGACTTCGCGGTAAACCGGGCGGTCGCCCGGCTGGCGCTCGAGTCGAGGGAGCTGATCGTCTTCGAGGAGGAGGTCGGCGCGGAAGGATCCGGCAACTCCGGAATACGACCCACCCTGTGCCGGTCTTTTTCCATGGGAGAAAAGAAGATTGGTATTCTCTACCTTGAGCGGGACTTTGGTACCGGCCTGATCGAGGCAGGGCTGAGGCAGAGCTTTGACCGGTTTGTCGACGCCTTCGCGCCTATCTATTCAAGGTCCTGCGGTTGTCCTGACGTAGAGCCGGTCGCTGCCGACGCGCCAACCGTACCCGCCGCGCCCGCCGTTGCTGAAATCCCGCTCCAGGAGCCTGTTGAGGCGCCTGCGGTGTCGACGGCCGAAGCTGGTGACTCTCCGGATGAATCCTATTACGGAATCATCGGCCGGGACGAGAAGATCAGGAAGATCATCGAGATCATCGAGAAAGTTAAAGATTCCAATCTGAACATCTGCATCTGTGGTGAGAGTGGTACGGGCAAAGAGCTCGTCGCCAGGGCCATTCACCAGGCCGGCAATCGCGGCAAGCGCGACTTTGTTTCGGAGAATTGCGGCGCCATCTCGGAGACCCTGCTCGAAAGCGAGCTCTTCGGGCATGTAAAGGGCGCCTTTACCGGGGCCGACGAAGATCGTCAGGGTTTGTTCTCCGCGGCGGACAAGGGAGTGCTCTTCCTTGACGAGATCGGCGACATGTCGGAAAACATGCAGCGCAAGCTCCTGCGTACCTTGCAGGAAGGAGTCGTTCGACCGATCGGTGGGCGGGACAGCTTCGCGGTCGATACGCGGGTCATCTGCGCCTCGAATACGGACCTCAAGCACCTGGTGGGAAAAGGCGTCTTTCGAGCGGATCTCTTCTATCGTCTGAATGTGATCAGCATCGACCTTCCGCCTCTGCGCCAGAGGCGGTCGGACATTCCCCTGCTGGTTAAGCATTTTCTCGACACGATCAGTCGGGAGGAAGGTGTCCGCAGGAGACTCAGTTCGAGTGCCTCGAAGGCCCTGGTCGACTACAGCTGGCCCGGCAATGTTCGTGAACTCTCGAATGTTCTGCGGAAGGTGCTGCTCACCTCGGAGGATAAGGAGATCGCTCGCAAGGATCTCACTCCCTTCCTGAGCGCCGCGGCTCCCGGGACGGCCTGCCTGGGAGATGGTATCGAGAAGGATGCCGATCACCTGGTATTGCGGATCCCACTACGCGAGAACTTCAACGAAATCATCGATGAGTGCGAGCGCCTGGTGCTGCTCAACGCTCTCACTGAGGGCGGCTGGAACAAGTCGCGAGTGACCAGGGCCCTGAGCATTCCCCGCCAGAGCCTCTACAATAAGATCGCTAAATACGATCTTGAGCGTCCCTCCCCCGGAGATGCCAACCAGGATACCGCTGAGGCTTAACAAGGGGCCACCCTGTTTCCTCAACGGCGTTCGCTTCCCGGTTCAGCCTCGTATACTGCCAACTTGACAGGCTAAAATCGGCCGTTTCTGCCTCTTTGCCAGTCTATCGTGGGAACTTTTCCGGGCTGGTCGTTGCAAGGTATTTCTATTTAAGGGTTTACGATATTTTCCTTGGTGAGGCACGGGCTTTGCACTTTGGAAGGGCTGTCTTATTTAGATGCGGCGCTCTGATGGGCGCCTCCTACTGACCAGAGACGGTTGTTTTGATGAGCAGTTCCTTCGTCCGCCTGAAAATATTGTTGGTGGATGACGATGTCGGTTGTCTCAGGAGCCTGGAGAATCTTCTGGAGCTCGATGGGCATGAGATTTCGACTGCGACCCGCGGTCAGGAGGCGGTTGACCTCGCTCGCCAGTTGAGGCGGGAGAAACGTGAACCGGAGCTTTCGATACTGGATTACCATGTTCCGGATCTGACCGGGCTGGAAACATACGAATTATTGAGCCAGGAACTTCCGGACCTGGGAGCGATTTTTGTCACGGGAGATGCGTCGAGCGGGCTGGAAGAGAGAATTCTCGAGGCCGGGGGGTTGGCCCTGGTGCGAAAGCCCCTGGATAGTGTGAGGATCCGTGGCGCGGTAAAGACCTTCCAGCGGCGTTGGAGTTCTGACTGCGAAGAAGAATTTTTAGGTTAAAGGTTATTGGATATCAATTTGCCGGCCCTGGAGGGCTGGAAACAGTAGTTTTCAAGGAGTAGAGCAAAGATGGCGAAACAGAAGATCAAGCCGCTGAATGACAGGATTATCGTCAGGAGGCTGGAAGCCGTAGATACGACCGAGGGTGGAATCGTTTTGCCCGATGCGGCCAAGGAAAAGCCCCGCGAGGGCGAGGTTGTCAGTGTTGGAGCCGGCCGGCTTCTCGAATCCGGCGAAAGGGGCCCCATGCAGATCAGTGTCAAGGACCGGGTGATCTTCGGATCGTACGCCGGTGCCGAGGTTAAGTTCGAGGGCGAGGACTTGCTCATCATGAGCGAGGACGACGTTCTCGCGGTTATCGAGTAATTACGAATAAACAGGCGAATAGCCGGGGACGAAAGATTCGGCCCGCAAGGAGGATTTCGGCATGAGTGCCAAGAAGATTTCATTTGATCAGGAAGCCCGCGAAGCGATTCGCAAGGGAGTCCAGAAACTGGCCCGGGCCGTGAAGGTCACGCTCGGACCCCGTGGACGGAACGTGATTGTCGAGAAGAGTTTCGGCGCGCCTACCGTCACTAAGGATGGCGTGACCGTCGCCAAGGAGATCGAGCTCGAGGATTCCTACGAGAATATGGGAGCCCAGATGGTCAAGGAGGTTGCCTCCAAGACCAGCGACAATGCCGGTGACGGAACGACTACCGCGACCGTGCTGGCCGAGGCCATCTATGACGAGGGTCTCAAGAACGTAACCGCCGGAGCGAACCCTATCAGCTTGCAGCGCGGGATCAACAAGGCTGTCCAGGCGCTCGTCGGAGGTCTCCAGGATCTCTCTATCGAGATCAAGGATCCCGCGGAGATTGCCCAGGTCGGGTCCATCGCCGCGAACAATGATGCCGAGATCGGCACCATGATCGCCGAGGCCATGGAAAAGGTCGGCAAGGATGGCGTGATTACGGTCGAAGAGGGTCAGAGCCTCGAGACCACCGTCTCCCTGCACGAGGGTATGCAGTTCGACAAGGGCTATCTCTCGCCGCATTTCGTCACCGAGGCGGAAGACATGACCTGTGAGCTCGAGGATCCGTTTATCCTGATCCATGAGAAGAAGCTCGGCGCGATCAAGGACATTGTTCCATTGCTCGAGAAGGTGGCCCAGGCCGGTAAGCCGATCGTCATCATCGCCGAGGACGTCGAGGGCGAGGCCCTGGCGACGCTGGTCATCAACAAGCTGCGCGGGACCTTCTCCTGCTGTGCCGTCAAGGCGCCCGGCTTTGGCGATCGCCGCAAGGCCATGCTCGAAGACCTTGCGACCCTCACCGGCGGCAAGGCTATCTTCGAGGATCTTGGCGTCGATCTCAGCAATATCGAGGTCGCTCACCTCGGCCGCGCCAAGAAGGTCGTGATCGAGAAAGACCAGTGTACGATCATCGAGGGCGCCGGAACGGCCGACGCCATCAAGGGCCGTATCGCCCAGATCAAGAAAGAGCTCGAGAACTCCTCTTCCGACTACGACAAGGAAAAGCTCCAGGAACGCCTGGCGAAGCTGGTCGGCGGTGTAGCCCAGATTAACGTCGGGGCGGCCACCGAGATCGAGATGAAGGAGAAGAAGGCGCGCGTAGAGGATGCGCTTCACGCCGTTCGCGCGGCGACCGAGGATGGCATCGTTCCCGGTGGCGGAGTCGCCCTGTTGCGCTGCGTCAGCGTGCTCGACGACCTTGTGATCGAGGGAGACACCGAGGAAGCTATCGGTGTCGATATCGTGCGTCGCGCCGTTGAGGCGCCCATTCGCCAGATCGCCGAGAACGCGGGCCTTGACGGCGCCGTGATCTCGGAGCAGGTGAAGAAGGCCGATGGCAACCAGGGCTTCAACGCGCTCACCAATGAGCATGTCGACCTGGTCGAGGCGGGTGTTATCGATCCCGCCAAGGTGACGCGCTCCGCTCTCGAGAATGCCGCGAGTATTGCCGGACTGCTGCTTACCACCGAGGCTATCATCAGCGAGATACCTGATGACAGCAAGGAAGCCGCTCCTGCTGGCGGCGGCGGCATGGGCGGCATGTACTGATCCAGCCGATAGCGGGGGGCCGGCAGAGAGTCCGCTCCGCGATATCGTCTACCAGGAAAACCGGGTTCGTGTTCCAAGGGATGCGAGCCCGGTTTTTTTGGACACCCCGGATGTTCTCCTCCCTCTTGGAGGATCGGTTTGTCGCTTGTCTTCTTCCCGGGGATCGAATGTAATCGACTTTTATTCCCGCCACCAGCCAGCGGCAAAAGATGCGTCTCATCGGCAATAAGACAAAACTCCTTGGCCAGATAGAGAGCCTGCTCCTAGACCGGGGTGTCGAGGGAGGAACTCTCATCGACATCTTCGCCGGCTCCTCCAGCGTTGGTAAGCATTTCAAGCGCCGGGGCTACAAGGTGCTTGCTAACGACATCCTGCCGTCCTGCTACGCGCAGGCGGTAGCGGCTGTCGAGGTCAGCAGGTGGCCGGCTTACAGGAAATTCTCCGGTCGCTACCGGGACGCTCTCAGCTCGAAGGATTTCATCGAGGGGATGCATGTCCAGGGCGACATCCTGGAGCACGATGATGGGCAGGAGTCACCCCGCCGGGCGGCGAGAAGGCTGCCGCTTGCCAGGGCGGTTCATTATCTCAATACCTGCATCGAGCCGGTGGAGGGGCTTGTTTATCGAAATTATTGTCCGGGCGGCGGCGCCGACCGGCGCTATTTTACCGACGAGAATGGTCGGCGGCTTGATGGTGTTCTCGGCTTCCTGCGCGAGGGATATCGCGAGGAGCTCTTTACCAGGGGCGAGTTCTATCTCCTGTTGAGCGCGTTGGTCGATGCGGCGGACCGCGTGGCGAACATCTCCGGCACCTATGGAGCCTATCTCAAGAACTGGCAGGCATCTGCAAAGAAGACCCTCTGGCTGACCCTGCCCGAGGTGATCGAGAGCTCGCAGAGAAACAGGGCCTACAGTGAAGATGCCAACGCCCTGGTCGGAAGACTGAAGGGAGATGTGCTCTACCTCGATCCACCCTACAACCAGCGCCAGTACGCGGCGAACTATCACGTGCTGGATATTCTCTCCGGCTACCATCTCTACGATGATCTTGGAAAGTTCGAGGCGTCTCTCTACGGGAAGACCGGGCTCAGGCCCTACGATCATCTCAAGTCGGCGTATTGCGTTCGCAGGGGCCGTCGGCGAATGAAAGAAACCAATGGCAGCGGGGTCTTTGGCGACGTTTTCTCAGCCATGCTCGATCTCGTGCTGTCGACAAAGGCGCGGAACGTTCTGGTCAGCTACAACGAGGAGGGGTTGCTCACCCGGGATGAGATCGGGGTGATCCTGGCGCGTTTCTCCGGCTCGCGGTCCTACGACTTCGACAACGATTTCCGGGAGATCAGCTACAAGCGTTTTCGAAGCGACCGAGATCGCGAGGAGAACGGTGATGGAGCCGGCAGGAACTACAAGGTTCTCGATGGCCGAGGTAAGGATGAGCTTGCCGAGTGGCTCTTTTTCGCGGCGAGGGAAGGCGCCAGGGTGACCTCGTGAGCGGGCGGAATCTATCCAGGGTCTGTTGCCTTGCCAATACGCAGGCGCCGGAGTGCGCTGAGAGCCTCGGACGGCTCGAGGAGAGCCTCAGGGAGGGCGGCTACGAGATCGTGGAGGAGCCCGGTACGGTCGAAGACGGCGCCCAGGTTCTGTTGGTGCTCGGGGGCGATGGTTTCCTGATGGAGTGCCTGCACCGCTACGATTTTCCCGAGCAGCCCATCTTTGGCGTGAACTTCGGAACAGTCGGTTTCCATATGAATCCCCAGTCCTGCCTGGATGATGTCGTTGAGGTTCTGACCTCGGGCAATTACCAGGCTGATGAGCATCCGGTACTGCGGATCAACGCCGAGCTCGAAGATGGCCGGCAGGAGGAGCTCTTCGCCTTCAATGACGTCCTGCTCGAGCGGCAGACCCGCCAGAGCGTACGCTTCAGCGTCTTCCTTGATGGAGTTCTCTTCAACAAATTTGCCGGTGATGGTTTCGTGGTGGCGACGGCGGCGGGATCGACCGCCTACAACCTCGCCGCCGGCGGACCCGCGGTACATCCCGAGCTGGCGGCCATGGTGGTGACCCCGCTCTATCCGCACCAGGCGGTTCCCTTCAGCTCCGTCCGGTTTTCGCTCGCGGTGCCCCTTGACCGTTCGCTGGTTTTCGTCGCGGAGGATCTGCCCAAGCGAGGTATGCGGCTGGTGGCTGACGGCCGCCCCCTCGATGGAGCTTCCAGGGTAGAGGTGCTCGATTCGGCGAGGCGCATCACCTTGTTGAGAGCTGAGAACATGGGCTTTGCCGAGGTGCTTTCGCGGAAGATCATCGGCGGCTGAGATGAGACTGTCTGCGGGGGGAAGATTGCCCTCGGCCGACGCGTGGGTGGTAGGATGGATGCTATGGCCAGGGAAGAAGGCAATGATGATCGTTTCCTGCGAGCTCTCGCTGGGCTTGACGCAGGCGGGACGGGGCGTAAAAACCTCTCGGACATTCTCGATTCGGTGATCTCTGATACCGATGCGGAGAGAGCCTTCCTGTTCCTGCTGGGGAAGCCCGGGGGGTTTCATGTTCTCGCGGCCCGCAACAGGGACAGTGAGGATATCCAGGATCCGCTGAGAAGGATGAGCCACTTCGCCATCAGCCGGATGCTCTCCGCTGGAGAGTGCTGGGCCGTCGATGAGGCCCGCACCGACCGCCGCTTCCGCACCGAGGATTCGAAGGAGGGATTGAAGTCACCTCTCTCTATCAGGATCTGCCCGGTTTTTTCCGGTGAAGAGATCGTTGGCGGAATCTATCTTGACCATCGTTTTGTCATTCTCGACGTTCCCGCCGCGGCAAAGGACAGGCTGCCCGTCTGGGCGGCCCTCTGCGCGGTCGCGATCAGGCTTCGTGAGCAGGAGGCCGGCCTGCGCGGCTCCAGGGCGAAAGCCGCCGCCGCCCCGCCGGCGAGGGAGGCCGGGCCAGCGGAGGAGAGCCGTACCGAGTTCGCCCGGGAACTTGATGATTTCTTCGGCCTGGCCTCGGCGAATCCCGACATGCTGGATCTCTTTGACACGATCAGGGGGATCAGCGGTTCCAATATTCCTGTCTTGATCTACGGGGAGTCCGGTACGGGCAAGACGGTCCTGGCGCATGCCATCCACCAGGCCTCGTCGCGGGCCGCGGCGCCTTTCGTGACCCTCAGTTGCGGAGCCATTCCAGACACCCTGATCGAGAGCGAACTTCTAGGGCATGAGAAGGGAGCCTTTACCGGGGCGGAGTCGGAGAGGGAGGGGCTGCTGTCCCAGGCGGATGGAGGCACCTTCTTTCTCGACAATATCGAGGATATGAGCATCGACATGCAGACACGCCTGCTGCGTGTGCTGGAGGATGGCAAGGTGCGTCCGCTGGGGAGCAAGCGAACCCTGTTGGTTGATATCCGGGTGATCGCGGCCGCCCGTTCTGATCTCGAACGCCTGGTGAGGAAGGGCGTCTTTCGCCAGGATCTCTATTACAGGATCAAGGGACTGCAGCTCGATATCTCTGCGTTGCGGGAACGCTGGGAGGACATACCGGCCCTCGCCGGGCTGCTCTTCTCCCGCCACGATGAGCTGGAGCGCTCGCCGCAATTCGCCGAAGGTGTCGTTGAGCTGCTGGCCAGGTATCACTGGCCGGGAAATGTCCGGGAACTCGAGAATGAGATGCGCCGCCTGGCCACCCTCGGAATCCATGAAATTTCGATAGATGACGTTTCTCCGGAGCTTGTCGGGCGGGGACGCCCGGGCCTGGCAGTGGGAGGGGCGCGGGCTTCTCTTGAGGGCATCGTCAATGAGGCTGAACGCGAGGCGGTCGAGGCCGCCCTGAAGCGCTTTGGCGGCAACAAGTCTCGGGCGGCCCAGTGGCTCAGTATCACTCGCAAGGCGCTCTACCGCCGTTTGCGCAAATACGGAATCCATTCTTCACGTGCCGAATCAGCTGCCGCGTCGGCGGATCGGAACGAGGATGAGAAGGAACCTGCTGAAGAGCCTGGCAGCGGGGGCTGAGATCTTTAGGCGCCGGTCGGCGGCGTGTCTTCTCCTTCGGCCCGGGAATTTTTCGAAGGAGGTGTCCAGTTGAGGGTTGGCGCCTGTCGGCGGGAAACGATCCGGGATCTCCTTGGCAGGTAGTAGAAGGAGAAGTTTTCGAAGCCGATGATGAAGACCCGGCTCTGTCCGGCAGGGAGGGGTTCTCGATCCATCTTTTTACCTTGGTGGTTGGCCGGGGAGGAAAGGGAGGGAGGAGCGAGGCGGCGCGGGGAGGACAGGAGGTTGTCGTATCGGGTTGTATCAGGTCGCGCGGCAGACCAGGAGCAGGTCGGGGAGGTCCTGGTGATCGTGAAATGCGGGGCTTTCGCCGTCTCGCTCCTCTTTGTATTGTTCAGCTCTTTTATTTCGCTACGAATGAAGTCGGCATTCGCTTTCGGTAAGAGACTATTCAATACTCGTGCCGGACCTGGAGTGTTTCTCCAAGTGTTATTCGTGTAAGGGATAACGGAAAACGAACCGAGCAGATCCGGGGGCGCGGAGCGTGCCGTATGCGGAACGTCCGCCCAGAACCTTGACGGTTTCAGATCCCGCTGTTTTCAGCGTCGTTTCTTGCGGAACGTGGCCGAATGACAGCGCTTGCAGTTGTTCTTGGGATGGAAGATGGCCTTGTTCTTGATCACGGTACGCCCATTGTGGCAGGCTCCGCAGGCCTTGCCCGCCATGATGTCCTTCATGGTGAACTTGTTGTTGCCGATCTTGCGTTCGCGCTTGAAAACCTTGTCATTGTGGCAGTCTTTGCAGGTCGAGCCGGCATCCAGATGGAGCTGGTGGCTGAAGATCGAGTGTCCGAGCTTCTGCTTGTTCTTCTTCACCTCGAAGATGATGTCTCCCCCATGTTTTTCTTCCTGCGCGCTGGCCTGGCCGTTTCCGTCGGGCGCGGAGTCCAGGGACAGGAATCCGGCGGTCAGCGTGAAGGTGAGTAGAAGGGAAATGCCTGCGAAATATCCGGAAGATTTCATACCTGTCTCCTGATCGTTCTATCGATGCTTGTCGAGCGTCATTTTAACTGCTTCGGAGGAGGGATTCAGCATTTCGGATCATTTATTCGCCGAATCGTTCTTCGATAAGCCTGCAGAACTCTTTGCCGCGCTCCTCGAAATTTTTGAACTGGTCATAGCTGGGACAGGCGGGGGAGAGGAGAACCCGGTCTCCGGGCCGCGCTGAACGAGCGGCCGCTTCGACCGCGGCGCGGAGGTCCGCGGCGCGGGTCAGCTCGGGGGCGCCGGCTCCCGCGGCCCTGATAGCCGTTTCGATCTCCCCGGCCGTTTCTCCGATCAGGACCACATGCCTGGCCGCTTTCGCGGCCGTCTCGGCCAGCTGGTCGAACCCGCATCCCTTGCTCTTGCCGCCGCAGATGAGGATGACCGCAGGCCCCAGGTTCTGGAGGGCGGCGACGGTTGATTCCTGGGTGGTGGCGATCGAGTCATTGAAGTATTCGACCTCTTTGAAGGTACCGACGAGCTGTAGCCGGTGTTCGACGCCCTTGAAAGACCGGACCGCTTCGAGGATCTCGGCCGGCTCGATTCCCATCGCCGCCGCCGCCGCTGCCGCGGTCGCCGCGTTGACAAGATTGAAATCTCCCCGAAGCTGGAGATCTTCGCGGGAAAACAGGCTCTCTTCTTTCCCCCCGCTGATGGAGCGAACAGTTCCTGCATCCATATCTGTGATGACCCCGGTGATTCCCTCCGCGGGGGCTGAGACAGCTCGCAGCTCCCGCGCGCTCTCTCCGGCCCATTTCCTCAGGAGCGGATCAGAGAGGTTCAGGACCGCGATGTCGGGCGGCGGCCCTGTCCGCAGGATCTGCCGCTTCGCCGCGAGATAGTTGTCGTAGCTGCCGTGCCAGTCGATGTGGTTTTCCGAGAGATTCGTGATCACCGAAATATTCGGGCGCCTGTCGATGGAGGCGAGGTCATCCAGCTGGAAGCTGGAGAGCTCGAGCAGAACCCAGTCTTCTTCGGAGATTTCATCTACCCGCGGCAGGAGGGACCGGCCGATATTGCCGCCGATCAGCAGTTCCGGCCAGCGCAGCCTGGCCATGGCGCCGGCCAGGCTGGTGGTGGTGGTCTTGCCGTTCGAACCCGTGATCGCGCAGATCTTTCCTCTGCAATATTTGAAGAACAGGTTCATCTCGGTCTCAAGCGGCACTCCTGCGTCCACGCAGCGTTCGACCAGGGGAATACACCTGGGGATGGCCGGGTTGAGCACCACCAGGTCGGCTTCCAGTAGATCCTCATCTCTGTGTTCACCAAGCACCCAGTTGATGTCAAGATCAGCCAGGCCGGCAAGCTCGTTTTCCAGCTCCTTGCCGGTCTTGAGATCCGTTACCGTGACACGGGCTCCCTGTGAGTCAAGAAAGCGGGTTACACCGGCGCCGCCGCCGAAGGATCCGAGGCCGACGACGGTGACCTTCTTGTCCCGGTACCACGGCCTGGGCTGGATGGTCTTTGAGAACATCTATTGTCTGTGGGATGACGTCACGGGAGTCTCACCCGGCGGTCCGCCAGCCCCCTTCACTTTTCCTTGCCGCCGCCCTCCGGGCTCTCGGCTTGTACCTTTTCATCGAGGTCCTTGCGCAGGGCCTCATCTATCTTGCCGGCCTTCTGCAATGAAGCCTCGATTCGGTGAACATCGCGCAGGGGAAAGACGGGCAGGATGAATTCCACGATGATGTCCATCGGGAAGTAGGCGTACCACGGCGGCGAGGCCTCGTGGACGATTCGCCTGGACTGATGGTTGGTGTGGCGGAGCACGATCTCGAACTTTCCGTAGAAGTCGAAGGGGTGCTCGAGCGGGGTCCTGCCGGCGGCTTCTCCGTTGATGTAGACGTCGGCTCCAGGCGGCAGCGATTCGATGTGCAGGATGCGTTGAGCGCAGCCTGACAGGAGCAGGAGCATGAAAGCAGCTATGAGGCAGGTGGTCCACCGGTCCATACAGCGGGATTATAGTGAAAATACGCATGGCTATGGAAGGGTCTCGCTCGCATCGGTTATGAATACCTCTTCAGTTTGATTTATTGACAGGCACCCCAAGGACGGCTAAACCTCTCTGTATGTCGTCAAAACCGTGGTATCGCGAGGGTTTGAGCTTTTCCTGCACACGCTGCGGGGATTGCTGTACGGGGGCTCCCGGTTATGTGTGGGTTGAGCCAGCGGAGATCGAGGCGCTTGCGAAGCACCTCGGCCTTTCGGTAGACAGCTTCGGCGAGCGCTATCTTCGCAAGGTGGGAAGACGCTATTCTCTCATCGAGAGGTCTGGTGGAGATTGTGTTTTCTTCGACAAGGGCTGCTCTGTCTATCCCGCGCGCCCGACGCAGTGCCGGACCTTTCCTTTCTGGCGCGGCAACCTCAAGAGCGAGAGAGCCTGGGATGAGATCGCGGATGAATGCCCCGGCATAGGACAGGGGAAGCTCTTTCCCGTTGAGGAGATAGAGGTTCTGAAACGAGGCAACGCTGAAACTCCGGCGGGGGAATAAGGGTGCTCTCATCCGCGTCGACGAGCAGGGCCGCGGCGATCACAGCCACGGTTCTCCTGTCATCTCTGTGGTCCTGCTCCTCGACGAGCAAGCCGCCGGCGGTGAATACCGTCCTGGTAGATGAAATGGAGGCGGCTGAGTGGCGCTGCTGGCCGGGTACGAAGGCTGTCGATGTGCTCGGGCTCGCGGCCGGAGCCCTGGGAGACGCCAGCTCCGAGGTCCGTCTGAGGGCGGCGGGTCTTCTCGGCAGGAAGGCTCCTCCCGGCGCCGACCGCGCGCTGCTGGGCCGGCTCGAACTGGAGGAGGATCCGCTTGTTCGCCGGGAGATTGTCTCGGTCCTCGGAAGGCTGGACACCGAGACCTCCCGCGGCGCGCTCCTGAGGATGGCCTCTTCGGAGGAGGCAGGAGAGGAGTCCGTTCTGGCGCTGGCGAATATCGGGAGCAGGGAAGAAGACCACGCGGCTCTTGGCGCGGCGCTTGCCTCGCCAGTGCCCGGCAGGCGTCTCGCCGCCGCATTGTCGCTCACTCGTTACCCCGCCGCGGCCCAGGCATCCAGGGTGGCCGCCGCACTTGCCGCGGAGAAGGATGAGCGTGTTCGGTGGGTTCTTGCCGAGGCGCTCAGGCTTTGTGGGGGGGGCGAAGGGCCCGGATATTTCTGCTCGCTCATCCTGGACGGGAATTTCCTGGTTTCGATGGCCGCGAGCAGGGCGGCCGCCGCGAGACCGCAGGGCCAGCCTTGCTTTGACGAGGTGCTCGAGTTGGCGGCCGCCCAGGGAGCGCCCTGGCTGGCCCGTCTTGGAGCCGCCCAGGCGGTGGGCTCCTGGCTCGAGGGGGCTGGAGAGGGAGAGAAGCTTCTTGGCAGGGAGAGGGAAAACCGCCTGGAGAAGCTTGTTGTTGAAAAAGCGGCAGAGACGCTGAGCGGCAGGATTTCCCAGCCGGCTCTGCGCCGGGAGTGGCTGCGCTGCCTCTTCCTGTGCCGGGGAAGGCCGGCCCGGGAGCTGGTGGAGAAGCTCCGGGGCCAGCCCGGCGGGGTCCTGCCGGCTGTCGGACGCGGTGCGGGGGCGGCGGAGCTGCTCGGCGGCGGGGCGCGGAGCCTCGATGCCATTCCAGCCGCGCCCCCGGTTGATACGATGCCGCCCTTTCGGCTGTATTCTTCCTTCCGCCTGGCTCGTCTGCGGCCGCCAAGGCTTTGCCTGCTGGCGAAAGGAGGCGAGAAAATCTACCTCGAGTTGTTCCTTTCTTCCGCTCCGAACCATTCCTCGGCGGTCCTGCATCTCGTCGAGCGCGGAGCCTTCGCCGGGCTGCGTCCCAGGAGGCTGGTTGAACCTGTCGGCCTGTTGATCGATCCAGTCGTTGAGGATGCCGACCCCGCCGCCGGCTGCGCTCTCGCTCCGGAGCTCTCATCGAGGAGGATCTTGCGCGGTACGGTCATTTCTCATCCGCTGCACGGCGGCGGCGGCCGACTCTTTATCGCCGGTCGGCCCCTGCCCGAGTGGGAGGGCCGGGTGACGGTCCTGGGCAGGATCCTGCTCGGGCAGCGGAAACTGGCTGGACTCGGTGAGGACGCCGAACTCGACCTGGTGAGGCCCTGATCAGCCGAGTCAGCAGACCGGCGGAATCATCGACTGATAATGCGAGTCGGGAAGGGGCCCTGGGGGGCTCCAGCACCCGCAGGAGAGCTCTTTGGGATTATCGGTTCCGCGGCAGGTTCACAGGCAAGTTTTTCCGCTGGAATACCGATGAAGGGTATACACGTCCCATCTCGGAGGAAAAAGGACATGTCTGAAAAGATCAAAAATGCCCCTTCCAGGGGTCCGCTGGCATTGGTTTCGGTTTTCTGTTTGTCGCTTTGCGCCTGTGAATCGATTGTCGATGAGAGGGAGCAGTATTCTCTTTCAGAGGAAACGACTCACTCGTATCTCGATAGCCGCCTGGATTTTCTCCGGGCGAGAGTCGAGGAGTATCCCAAGCGGGATGACTACCACTACCAGATCGCCAGCGTCCATTTTGAAAAGGGCGACTTCAACCTCGCCGTAAGCAGTCTCGATGAGGCGATCGATCTGCGGCCCGACATCCCCAGGTACCGTTACCATCTCGGGCGTATCTACCTGAAGATGGGGGAGATCGACAGCGCCGAGATCAACTTTCGCAAGGCGGCGGAGCTGACTGATGCGCAGCGTTACAGCGGTGTCAACGCCGCGCTGGGCTATGTTCTCGCATTGAAGAAGGATCTGCCCGGAGCGGAGGCGGCCTTTCGCAAGGCTCTCGTCGCTGAGCCGGACAACCCGGAATCTTACTACTTCCTCGGAGCGATCTATGACCTCCAGGGAAGGAAGGATGACGCAGTGAAGCACTTCCGCGAGTATCTCGCTCGCGGCGGACGCCAGTACAGGTCTAACGCCCTGTTCTATCTTGAGAAACTCGGGGTCGAGGTCGACACAGAGACTTCCGCTCAGGAGAAGGAGTGAGTCTCCGGGGCGTGCTGGTGGCGCGCCCCGCTCTTCCCCTTTCCGTCTCGCGCCCCGGGTAGCAATTGCTTTCTCCCCGGGGCATTCCTGTGCTACCCTCCTCGTGGCTATTCCATCTTTCTGGACAGTCTCGAACGAGGACGGGGCCAGGCTGGCGCCTGCGGCCCACTGCTTGGCAGAATGCTGCGAATTACGATTAACGGTGAGACCCATTCCTTTGCTGTTGGAACGACAGTAGAGCAGATGCTCGAGGCTCTCGAGCTGCCGCGTGAGGGAGTGGCTGTTGAGGTCAACCGGGGCATTGTTCCCAGGCGGACGCACCAGGAGGTGCTTCTCTCGGATGGAGACGAGGTGGAAGTGGTGACTTTTGTCGGTGGAGGTTGAGAATCCATGTCACAAGGCGTTGAAACGCGAGATACCGAGCGGCAGGAAGTATCTTCCGAATCCAGTGATGATGAGCTCGTTCTGGGCGGGCATCGTTTCAACTCGCGATTGTTTGTGGGTACGGGGAAGTACTCCAGCAATGAAGAGATGAACGAATGCCTGGAGGTCTCAGGCTGCGAGGTGGTCACGGTGGCGATTCGCCGGGCCAACCTCGAAGATCCCGAGAAGAGCCTCGTCCGGCACCTCGACCGCTCTAAATACACGCTCCTGCCGAATACGGCCGGCTGCTACACGGCTGAGGATGCCTGCCGCTACGCCCGCCTGGGCCGGGAATTGCTGGAGACGGATCTGATCAAGCTCGAGGTGCTCGGCGACGAGAGCACCCTTCTCCCCGACCCTGTAGCCACCCTTGAGGCAACGGCCACGCTGGTTTCCGAAGGTTTCACCGTGCTCACCTACACCTCGGATGATCCGATTCTTGCCCGCCATCTGGCCGAGGCGGGAGCCGCCAGCGTCATGCCGGCGGGCTCACCTATCGGCTCCGGACAGGGGATCCTCAATCCCAACAATATCCGGATCATTCTCGAGACCATCGACACTCCCGTCATCGTCGACGCGGGAGTCGGCACGGCCTCCGATGTGGCGATCGCCATGGAGCTCGGAGTGGAAGGCGTCCTGCTCAACAGCGGTATCGC
>CAJWMA010000052.1 GCA_913042995.1 uncultured bacterium
GCCCATCGGAGTGAACCACGGCCGCCAGCTCCGGCTCGATGCCCGCCGAGACGGTTTCGCGTTCGCACGGCTCTCCCTGAATATTCTCTGAATTGGTCAGGTCGGTACGCAGCC
This sequence comes from uncultured bacterium, assembly GCA_913042995.1. Taxonomy (GTDB): domain Bacteria; phylum Planctomycetota; class UBA8108; order UBA8108; family UBA8108; genus UBA8108. Next base: position 115 of record CAJWMA010000052.1, read on the forward strand.
CCATCTTGCCGCCGGGACCGACAAAATGCTCAGGGGCCGTACCCTTCAGGAAGAGCTCCGGGCGCTCACCTCTCTCCTTGACCCCGCGGTAGACGAATCCATAATCACCGCGACTGCCCTCCGTCTCGCGCTCGAGCGCGGAGTTGAGATAGGTGACGCCAAAGGCCTGGGCCCTCCGCGGAAGAACCGGGGCGGCCAGATGGTCACTGCCGGGCGAGGGATCCGAACCGAGGAGGCTGAAATCGAGCGGCTCGGCGCCGCTTTCCCGCGGCGAAAAACCAGCGGCCCATTCACCAACCCGCAGCCCCTGGCCCTCGACCCATTCCACCAGCTCGACGACCGGAGTCGGCAGGCTGCTGAAGGTCCACCTGGCATCCTCCCAGCGCGCGCCGGGAGACGCCTGCTGAAATCTGTTTCGATGCCCGGGAAGAGCCAGGCAGTCGGTGAGGTCCCAGGCCTCCGCGACCGTCTGCTTTCCATTGGACACCTCGAGACCGCCGCAGATGAAGAGCCGAAGCTCCCCGCGAGCGGCCGACCAGTACTGGCCCAGGTGGGTTAAAGACGCCATCTGTTTACGACCTCTATTCTCCAGTCCGCCTGGCCCTGCCTGCTTGCCTGTCTACCTGCCTGGCCGGCGGGACCGGAACTACTCCGTGGGCTAACTCCATTTACCACCGATGCGGACTCTCCCGCCCCTCGGTTGATGATAGTATAGGGCCGTAATCGAGGGAGACAATCGCGGATTGACGGTCGAGGCTGGAACGCCTCCGCGCAGGAACAAAGAGATCATGGGTACCCCGACGAGCAGCCCAGCCAGGATGGACATCAGCCAACCGCTGCTGACCTGGTACGAGGCGAACCGGCGTGAGCTGCCCTGGCGCAGCAATCCAGAACCCTACAGGGTCTGGGTCTCCGAGATCATGCTGCAGCAGACCCGGGTGGAAACCGTGATTCCGTATTTTGAGCGTTTCCTCAACCGCTTCCCCACTCCCGCCGCCCTCGCCGAAGCCAGTGAAGACGAGGTTCTCACCCTCTGGTCAGGCCTGGGCTACTACCGCCGCGCGCGCTCGCTGCTGGAAGGGGCAAAAGCCGTCGTCAGGGACCACGAGGGCGTCTTCCCCAGGAGCTACGAGGCGGCCCTCGATATTCCAGGAGTCGGCCCCTATACAGCGGCGGCGATCCTCAGCATCGCCTACGGAGAGCCCTGGCCCGTCCTGGATGGGAACGTCGAGCGGGTGATGACGCGGATCCTGCGGCTTGCGGAAAATCCCAGGCAGGTCTCGACAAAGAAACGCCTGAAAGAGATTGCCGGCGGCTGGATGCCTGCCGACAAGGCCTCCAGCTTCAACCAGGCAATGATGGAGCTTGGCGCGCTCATCTGCAGTCCGGTATCCCCGGACTGTCCAGCCTGCCCGGTTCGTGAGGCCTGCGCGGCAGCCGGGCAAGGCGACCCGGAGAACTTCCCAAGGCTTCCGCCGAAAAGAAAGACGATCGCAGTCGAGCTCGAAGCCGGCATCATCCGACGCGGAAGACGCTGCCTGCTCGAGCGCAGCGAGAACTTCGACTTTCTCGAGGGGCTCTGGCTCTTCCCCCTCTCCCTGCCTGGAGACGGGGGAATCGCCGCCCGCCTGGGCCAGGCGCTGGAGACGGACATCGAGACCGGCGAAGAGCTCAAGGCCATCAAGCACTCGATCACCTTCAGGCGGATGACCCTGCGCCCCCGTCTCCTCGATACCGGCAGCTTCACCATCCGCGGGAAGCCATCGTTTCGCTGGGCGCTTCCCGAAGAGCTGGGCAGTGTCCTGCCGGTGTCATCTCTCTGCCTCAAGATAGCGGATCGTATCAGCTGAGCTGGTCCCAACCCCGGATCCGCTCGATCTGTGGGTTGGCCAAGCCGCCTCCGATGCTTATACTGCGGGCTCACAGCGCTCCTCGGAAACGAACACTGACCGGCTCCCTGGAAAACACAAAACGACAGGATCAAGATGACAGAATTCGACGACGCCGACCCCCAGGATCTCCCCCTCTTTGACCCATTCGCGGGCGAAACCATCCTGGCGCCTGAAAAAGAAGGCCAGGGCTACTGGGTTGGAGCCCCCGCCGTCACCTACGATGAAACCCGCGAGTCCTTCCTCCTGTGCTACAGGCGGAGGCGGCCGCGCGAGCACGCCCCGGACCGCGGCTACCTGAGCGTGGTGGCCGAGTCCTCCGATGGAAAGAATTTTGAGACCCTCTGGAGCATGACGAAGGACCAGCTCGACACCACCTCCCTGGAAAAATGCTGCCTGCTGCGCTGCGAGGACGGTGTCTACCGCTACTACTTCAGCTATGTCGACCCTGCCGACCAGCGCTGGAGAATCGACCTGGTCGAATGCGACTCTCCCGACGGGATCGACCTGTCAGCCAGCAGGGAGATCTTCACCGCGGCCACGGCCGCCGCCGCCCAGGATGCCCCGGTCGAGGGTGTCAAAGATCCGATGGTCTATTACATCGACGGCACCTACTACATGTTCATCAGCTACGCCGAGGGGACGCCACGCGACGAGAACTCCGCGGGGGAGATGCACGAGACCTCCGACGTCTTCAACACCGGCCTGCTCTACTCCACCTCGGCCCTGGCCACCTCGACCAATGGACGCGATTTCAAATGGCTTGGTAATTGCCTGCCCGTGGGCCCCGAGAACAGCTGGGACTCCTACGCGGCTCGCCTGGGATCGATCGTCAGGGGAAAAGATGCCTGGTACGGTTACTACGATGGCTCCGCCAGTCACCTCGACAACTATGAAGAGAAAACCGGCTTTGCCGCGTCCCGGGATCTCCTCACCTGGACCAAGCTGACTCCCTCGGCGCCCGCGATCACGGTGCCGCATGCCAGCGGCTCGGTACGCTACGCCTGCGCGGTCGAACATGAAGACACCCTCTTCGTCTATTACGAGATGGCGCTCCCGAATGAGTCGCACGAGCTGCGCCTGGTGAAGCTTCCGGCGCGCGGCGCCTGAGGACTTCTCTCAGGCGCTCTCCGAGCTCAGGACCTCGTCAATCGTCCTGAAGAGCTCGGCTGGACGTAGCGGCTTGGCGATGTAGGCATCGAGCCCCGACTGCAGGCAGCGCTCGCGATCCCCCTTCATGGCGTTCGCGGTCAGGGCGATCAACGGAGTGTGGGTTCCCGTCCCGCGCTCGCGATCACGAATCTCCGCCGTGGCATCGAGGCCGTCCAGGACGGGCATCTGGATATCCATCAGCACGATGTCGAAGTCTCCCGACTCGAGGGCATCGACAGCCAGTCGGCCGTTCTCGGCCACCTCGACAGTGTGGCCCTTGCGTTCGAGAATAGCGACCGTGACCTTCTGGTTCACAGGATTGTCTTCAGCCAGCAGGATCCTCAAAGAATCTCCCTCCATCACCCGCGAACAGCGCGGCTCCTCCGCGGCGGCCTGGCCGCGGGCGGCTGTCAGGGTCTCGACGATGTTGTCGTAGAGATCCGCCTGCGTGACAGGCTTACGAAGGAAGACCCTGATACCAAGCTCCCTGCTGCGAGCCATGTCTCCCGGGTTCTCGCCGGAGCTCAGCATCATGACCGGCATGCCGCCGGCTCCAGGCAGCGAGCTGATCTTTTCGGCCACCTCGAAACCATCCATGCCCGGCATATGATAGTCCAGCAGGACAAGATCGAGCCCGCCGCCCGAGCCGGGCAGATCCCTGACACGCTCGACAGCCTCCTCACCGCTCGACGCCAGCACAGGCTTCATTTTCCAGCCGACCAGGGTTCTCTCCAGGAACCGCCTGTTGGTCGCATTGTCATCGACGACCATCACCTTCAGGCCGGCAAGCTGCACCGGGGTCTGAACATTTCCGCGGCCGCGGCTTCCATCTCCTGCCGCGAAGGAGCTGGTGAAATGGAAGGTGCTGCCGACTCCTGATTCGCTCTCGACCCAGATTCGGCCTCCCATCATGTCAACGAGCCTGGAGCTGATGGCCAGGCCGAGACCTGTACCGCCAAACTCCCTTGCCGTAGAACGATCGGCCTGCGAAAAGGCCTCGAAGATTTCGCTGCGGCGCTCGGGAGAGATCCCGATGCCGGTATCGCTTACGGAGAACTGGTACTCGCACCGTCCCCCATGGCTCTCCCCCGCGCGCACGCCGAGAACGACCTCGCCCTCGGCGGTGAACTTGATGGCGTTCCCCAGCAGGTTAACGACCACCTGGCGCAGCCGGGTGGGATCGCCAATCACGAGGTCTCCGGTGCCGTCGGGTATGTCAAAGATCATCTCGAGACCCTTCTCATGGGCCTCCAGCGCGAGGGTGCGGGCCGCCTCGCCCAGGCATTGCTTAAGGGAGAACTCGATGCTCTCCAGCTCGATGCGGCCTGCCTCGATTTTTGAGAAGTCGAGGATGTCATTGATGATCCCCAGCAGCGAGCTGGCCGAGCTGCGCACCATTTCGAGATACTCACGCTGCTCGTTATCCAGGTCGGTCGCCAGCGCGATCTCCGTCATGCCGATGACCCCGTTCATGGGGGTCCGGATCTCGTGGCTCATATTCGCCAGGAACTCGCTCTTGGCGCGACTGGCTGCATCGGCGGCCTCGGCTTGCTTCTCGAGGTTATCGCAACGCGCCTGCATCTCTTCGAGTTCCGCCCTGTAGCTGCCAAGGGTCCGGTCCTTCACCCAGAGAATGCCCAGCAACTCATCGCTGCGGTCTGTTCCGCTGGCGGCCAACAACAGAACGGCCAGCGAGGCGAGGCTGGCAAATACGCCCATAGCGGGCGAAAGATACACCGTGACCAGCAGTCCGCAGGCCGTCGCGGCGGCCCAGGCGAAGGTGAGCTTCCAGCTCAATCTCCCAGCGAAAGCCTCGTAATATTTCCTCAACATATTCTCTGCACTCCGGTCTTCAGCGGTAAAACCGCGGAAATTGCGTACCAGCTGTCCCCCGGTGCCCCTGCGTCCACCCGAGCCCGGCCGCGCGACACGAACCGGCTCCCTGTTACAGTCTACAACGCTACGCCCTCGCAGACCTCCCGCGCCGCGTTGGAGCCTTCAAGATGGCCGCAGGATGTCTCAGCGAGGCGTTTCGGGAAGCCCTGGCCTCAGGTAAGGCTGCGGACAAGGCCGCCGTCGACAGGCAGCACTATACCGGTAATATAAGAGGCGGCCTCGGAACAGAGAAAGGCTACCGCGGCGGCGAACTCCTCCGGACGGCCGAAACGGCCGGCAGGAATGATCGCCTCGGCCTCGGCCTTGATCTCCTCGAGGGAGGCCCCGCCCGCCTCCGCGCGCTTGGCGAAGATGGCCTCCAGGCGAGCGGTCGCAGTAGAGCCGGGCGCCGCCGTGTTGACAGTCACGCCATCGGCCGCGACCTCATCCGAGAGCGCCTTGGAAAAACCAACGACAGCCGAACGCATCGCCGTCGAGATCGTCAGCCCGGCAATCGGCTGCTTCACGCTGGTGGATGTAATAAAGACAATCCGGCCCCAGCCCCGCGCCCGCATCCCCCCGACCACCGCGTCAGCAAGCTTCTGAGATGCGCGAAAGGTAGTCTCGAAACCAAGCCTCCAGGCCTCGTCTCCCAGTCCGGCGGCATCGCCCGGCGGCGGGCCGCCATTGTTGGCGACCAGGATGTCTACCGGGCCCAGGGCATCGGCCGCCGCCGAGACAAACTCATCCGGACCGGTCTCACTGCCAAGATCCGCGGGAAGAGCTACCAGCGGAGGAACCTCGCCTCCATCCGCCGAGATACGGGTCCGGATATCCTCCAGGGCCGCCCCGACTCTCTCCTCGCTGCGGGAGCAGAGAGCCACCGAGGCTCCCTCTCGCGCCAGCGCCAGCGCCACCGCCTTACCAAGACCGCTCGATGAGGCGGCCACCGCCGCCACCTTCCCTTCCAGGCCGAGATTCATGGTTCTATTCCCTTTATTTCTTCCGCGGAGAACCGAAAGGTCTCATTCCTCGCCGGGAGAATCCCCGGGCGGCGGCTTCTTTGCCCCGTCATCACCCTTCTTCTCCGGCAGCCCTGGATCGATCGGCACCTTGATCAGGCCCAGGCCTGTAGCCAGCTCGGCCTTGGGCCGGGCAAGATCACCGCCAATCTTGATTTTCAGGATGCCCTTCTTGATAAAGCTGAAGATCTTGTTCAGCTCGATTCCGGTGAGGTCGATGATGTCAGGAATGAGCGGCAGCTTGAGCCGGGAGGTTGGGAGTTGCGGCTCGAGCTCGAGGGCCAGGTTCCCATCAAAATCCATGCTCCCCACGCCGGAAAAGGAGAGGCCCGAGTTGCTGCTGTTCATCTGCAATCCCTCGGTCAGGAAGCGCCCATCCTCTATGCTGTAGGGAATCTTCACATTGTCGAGCTTGGATCGCAGCAATAGATCGGAGAAGCCCAGGTTGATAAGATCGGGCACCTTGAACAGCTTGAAGATGTCGAGGAAGAGCGGCAGCTGGGCCAGGTTCGCCTCCTTGATAAGCCCGACTCCCTCTCCCCGGATCGAGCGCTGGTCGCCGGTCTTGCCGGCGAAGAACACCGTCCCGCTCGCAATACCGCTGGTCGCGTCCTTCCTGCCCCCGAAGACATCCACGGAAGCCTCGGCCAGGCTGATTCCGGAGGCCGCGAACTCGCCGCCAAGATCACCCTCCTTCTCGCCCGTATCGACGTAGAGCATCCCATCGAGCCGCCCCTTGTAGAAATTCTCCGAAGCGATACTCATCTGGAAGGTATCGGTGACGTCCCCCCGGGCCAGACGGGCGATGATGCTGCTGGAGAGATAGGGACCCTTCTCCCCGGGTGTGTCGACGCTGTCCGCCAGCCGGCGGATGCGGTCATGCTGCTCGCCGAAGGTAAATACGATATCGCCGTCCTTGAGCTGGAGACGGTTGAAGCGCGCCTTCTGCACCTTCACCTCCCCCCAGAAATGATTTGGGCGATCCTCATTGTGGCCGCCGGTAAAGCGCCCCTGCGCATCCATCTGGCTGACCTGCACACCGAAATTGACCGCGGCATCCCTGGTCCGAATCTCCGTACCCTCGAAATAGTGCTTATCGTTGGCGGAATCCGTGAGGTCCTTCAGGTACCACCCGGCCAGCCTTCCTGAGAAGGTTCCCTCCAGCCCAAGACCGTTCAAGAAATTCTGGTAGTGAGCGGGAAAGGCCTCCCGGAACTCCTCGTCGAGCTTAAAATCGGCAAGCAACAGGCGATATTCGAGCTTCCTGGTGTCATTGAGGCGGCGCAGGCTTCCATCAAAGGAAACCTGGCCGCCAACTCCGCCGGCGGTCTTGAAACCGCTGAGCAGGACCGTCTCGTTGTTATCGATGACAATCCTGCCCGCGGCAAGCTGGAGCCGGTAAGGAAAATCAACGACCTGGATCTCACCCTTGAGCAGATCCAGCACCACCTTCAGGCGCGGCCGCCCGGAATACTCCGAGCCGATCGAGACATCTGTCTTGAAGGCGCCCTTGAAAGCGAAGGTGTCAACCATCCTGGAAACTTCCGGCTGCAGGGCGGCTCGAATATCCTTGTCGTACTGCAGCTGGGGAGAGGTGATGTTGATTTCGAAGCCGGGCGGGTCTTCATTCTCCTTCGCGGGCCCGGCGCGAACATCGAAGGAGCCCTTGCAGGCGATCTTCTGCCCGCCATGCAGCCCTTCAATATTGAGGAGGACACCGCTCTCGGGGCGCCGCGAATCGTAGACGGCCTCCCCGCTGATTTTCTCCACCGTGTAGGGAAAGAGTCGATGGCGAATCTTCAGCTCCCTGGGATAGACCGAAAAGATCGCATAGGGCGCCGGCCTCTTCCCGCCAGCGGCGGCCGGCGGCTCTGCGACGATCCTCGCCTTCGCGGCGACCCAGCCCTCCGGCGCGAGGCTGTCCCAGACATTGACGCCATCCTCGCCTCGCTCGCCCAGGAGACCACGCAGCTGCCCATCGAGCGCGAGACAGTCGGCCGGATCTTCGCCGCCGACGTCGACAACAGCCTCGAAGGCCCCGGACCCGTCGACAAGACCGCTCAACTCTGAAACGGCCAGCCGCGCCGCGCCTAATCTCCCTGTAAGCTTTTCGCCTAGCTTGAGCAGCCCCTTCTCAAGCTTGAGCCCGCCGGCAAGCTCCTCGACCGGATAGGGAAGATCCCCGTGGGCCACCTGGAATTCCGACAGCTCTACGCTGGCGCTGAGGTTCTCCAGGGCGGGAGGATATTTCACCGCCTCGGCCGCCTCGCATACAAAATTCACCCTTCCCCGGACAACGCCCCCGGGAATGGATTTGTTCAGCTCGGGCGCCAGGGCCGCGAGAAGTTTCTCATCAACGAAAAGACCTTCCCCTCTCAAGGAGCCTTTCAACGTGGTCACGGCGCCCCGGGCAAGGTCCATTCCGACACTCCCGGCGGCGCTGAGGCTTCCGCCGGCCAGCTCCCCCCGGGCATCGCGAATTTCAATGCGGTCACCCAGGAATACCGCGGAACCTCCCGTCAACCGCAGCGTCTTCTCGATAACCGGCAGCTGCAGCCCGCAACCCGCGAGGCTGGATGAGACCCTGGTGACCTCCAGGCCCGAGCTGCGGTCATAACGCAGAGAGCCCTCCAGGTCGACGCTGCCGCTGAAGGACCGCTCCTTGAGGAGATTGCCAGCCGCCAGGTCGTCCAGCAAGGATGCGAGGTCTCCTGCCAGGTCGAACTTGTAGACCATAAAGTCCGCCTCCAGCGGACCATCCGGGACCGAGGCAGCCCCTCCGGGCAGCCTCCCGCTGATCTCGACCCTCGAAGAGCCAGCAAAGCTGAAGGCTGAATTGAAGAGAAGCTGTCCTGTCTTCCGGGCCAGTCCCAGGGAGAAATCAACCTCCTCGGCGGCCAGGGCCAGGCTCCGGCGCTTATCTGCAAAGCGCACCTTCAGTCCACGCACGCGGAAATCCGGCAGGCGCGCCTGAGAGCCGGCGGCCCCGGGAGCCTTTCCCTCCCCGGAGCCCGAAGGCGGCGGAGCGCGCAGCAGCTCCGCGAGGTTCAGGACACCCTCCTCGCTGATGGATGCATCGATCTCGCCCCCGTCCAGAACAACGAGCGCAGGTTCGAAGCTGCCTAAGAAGAGGCTGCCGTAGTCGGGAACGATTCTTATCCTGGGAAACTCGAGCAGGGCCACGGGCTCCCTGTCGCCCCGGGCGGGCTCAAAGACACGAAGGCCGCTCAGTGAGACCCCATCGGAGAGGTCGAGCTCGGCCGAGCTGATCTCGAAAGGTACGCGAAGAAGATTCTCGAGGACGGCTCTCACCCTCGCCTGGACAGCCTCCGGACGCATAGCGAGCTTAACATTGATGCCAACGATAACCAGGACCACCGCCAGCAGTCCGCCAAGGACCAGGGCCAGTCTCGATTTGCGCAGTCTAGGCGACAATGCGACCCTCCTTCATCATCTGTCCTTTCCCGCAAGCTTCCTTGCAAGAACCAGCTCCGGCTCCGAAGGCCGCAGATAGGATGGTTTCAGAGAGTGAATGACCTCCTGGTCAAAGCTTGACTCCGCAAGCGCCTCCCGCGAGAGGGCTGCCAGGATGGACGCGCGAGGCCGGTCCCATTCAACGGGGCCGCGCCGAAAATCGGCGACCCTGTCTCCACCGGCGTTTTCAAGACCTCGCAGAAACTCATCGGCCCCTCCACCCAGGAGCCAGGCAGGGCCCCGCAGGATCCCGGCAAGCTCCTCCAGCGCGGCGACCTGGTCCTCCGCCTCGCGCGCCGGGCGCTCCCCGGCGGTACGTCTGAACAGGGCTCCGTAAAAAAAACCCCGGCGCCCATCGAGGACAGGAACGAAAGCATCGTTGGAAGATTCGTCCTCCCGCTCAACGGACGCGATCGCGAAGGCCGCCATCACCTCGAGCGAAGAGACGGCCACCACGGGTATTCGCAAGGCGATGCCCAGCGTCTTTGCCGCGGTAACCCCGACCCGGCAGCCGGTATAAGATCCGGGGCCGGCGCTGACGCTGATTCCCCGCAGGTCACGCGGAGTGAAACCTCCGCGGCGAAGCAGGCCGTCAATCCGCGCGGCAAACTCGCGAGCGTGAGCCATGTCATCGCTGAAGAGCTCTTCCTCCCTTACCCCCTCCTGGTCAAAGAGAGCCAGGCTGCCCCGGGGGTCGGAGGTCTCAATCGCTAAAAAAATCATGGGCACGGTGGTTCTTCGGGCTTGGAACCGAAAACGGCAGACTTTATCGGAGGGAAAGCTTAACCCAATAGAGCCTGACGTACCAAGCATAGCCGGTTAAAGAAGGCTGAAATCGTCGCTCCAGAGGGGGTGCTGGCCCCTCTCTGGGGCTGAAGCAGGCCGTTTATCCCGATGAAACCGGCCGGGCGGGCTCACCGAACGCATCTGAAAGCATCAGAAGGCATTATGTCTTTGACAGAAGAGCTCCTCGCAAATACTATAAGCCGTTTGCCTACACTCCGTTGCAGACATCCGTGGGCAAGATCCAGCGGTTGAGGGAAACGCGGAGCGAAAAGCTCCCAACCTTGCTTGAATTGACCTGAAAACGGCAGGTCCAGAGGCCTTCCCCGGCTACAGATCGAGAATTGTAAGAACATATAAAATGACGACTTCTAACAACCGCATTCCGCTCATCGCGGGTAACTGGAAGATGAATACTACGCCGGAGGAGGGACATGCCCTCGCCACGGCTATCCTGGACGGGATTTCCGCGAAGGACGTAGGCTTCAGCGCCTCCCGCTGCGATATCGGCTTCTACCCACCGGCAACTTCGCTGGCCTTCATCGCCGGTCTCTGCGCGGAATTCGAGGGCTGCAAGGTGTATGTCGGCGCGCAGAATATGCATGCCGAGGAAAGTGGAGCCTTCACCGGGGAGCTCTCCTCAGCGATGGTCCTCGCCTGCGGCAGCGACAGCGTCCTCCTGGGACATTCCGAACGCCGGCATATTTTTAACGAAACGGACACTGAGATCGGCGCCAAGATGAAAACCGCCGTCGAGGCGGGACTTACGGCCGTCCTCTGCGTTGGAGAAAAGATCGAAGAGCGCGATGCCGGGAACACGATGGAGGTCGTAAACCGCCAGCTCGAAGCCGGAATCGAAGGGCTCACCGAAGCCGCCCAACTCGAGAAAGTCATCGTCGCCTACGAGCCTGTATGGGCCATCGGCACCGGTAGAACGGCGACCCCTGAGCAGGCCCAGGAGGTTCACGGAGCTATCCGCGAACAGCTTGGAGCCGCCTTTGAAAAACGGGGCGCGGAAGTCGGCGCCCGTGAAGACATCAGAATCCTGTACGGCGGCAGCGTCAAACCGGATAATGCCTCGGAGTTGCTTTCCCAGACTGACATCGATGGAGCCCTGGTTGGCGGGGCGAGCCTCGATGCCGCGTCTTTCCTCGGTATCTGCGAGGGTTGCGGCTGACCGTCCTGCTTGAAAACAAAGACAAACGTTAGAATGATCCCCGGACCCCGGGTCCGAAAGAAAAACACAGGGGCTGCAAAAAGCGGCCCCAGCCATTAAAGACCTCGGAGGCAAAATGATTTTGGATTTCTATCCCGTGCTGGTGGCCTTTTCCTGGAGCGGCGCTTTCTGGGCTCTCGGAGGGTGCCTTATAGCCTTCCTGGCGCTGCTGATGATTATCTCGATCGTCTTCCTCCAGGACTCCAAGGATGGAGGACTCGGAGGAGCCTTCGGTTCCGCCGGCGGCGGAGATGCGCTGCTGGGAGCAGGTGGGCAGAAAGGCATCGTCAAGATCACCGCGCTCATCAGCCTGATCTTCACCGCCATGGTTATCGGGTGGGGAATGATAGATATGTCAGGCACGGGAATCGGAAGCGGAAGCGTAGAGCCTGTCAACGAAGATGAGATTCTCAATCCGGCCACCCCCGCCGCTGGAACTGGCATTGTGCCGGGCCTGTCGCCGGGCGGCGGATCGTTGCTGCCCGCGCCGGGCGGCGCTGGCGCGGCTGGTGGAACCGGCGGGTCTTCTGACGGCGGCGACAAATGAGCCGCGTTTTTGAATCCCGCGCGGGCGGGATCGGGAGTATCGAAACATGCGCAGCATGACCGGCTATGGTGACGCTGTTTCCGAAACACCGGATTTCGTTCTGAGTATCGACGTAAAGGCCGTCAACAACCGCTTTCTCAAGATCAACTCGAAGATCAGTGACGAGGTCAACTTCCTCCAGATTGAGCTGGAGGAAGTGGCGCGAAAGCGCCTGGCGAGAGGCTCGATCTTCTTCACCATTCGTTTTCAGCCCAACAGGTGCTCCGACCTTTACCAGGTCAACGAGGACGTAGTAAAGAAATACGTGGAAACCATAAAGAGACTAGGCAAGGAGCTCGACTCCGCTGAAGACATCAGGCTGCAGGACATCCTCGCGCTGCCTGGAGCGATCAAGGTGGATGACAACATCGTTCCCGGGCGAGACAAGGTGTTGCCGATCGCCCTGGAGACAATGGAGAAGGCGGTAGCGAACATGGTCGAGATGCGGGAGCGTGAAGGACGAAATCTTCACGAGGAGCTCCAGTCCAGATGCAAAAACCTCGATCAGCTGATGGGAAAGGTCAAAAAGGCCGCCCCGCAGGCGCTTGAAGAACATTTTCGAAAATTGGAAGAACGAACCGGGGCCCTGCTCGGAGAGCAGAAGGCCGGGATAGATGAGAATGATATCCTGAAGGAGGCCGCGCTCCTGGCCGAGCGCTCAGACATCAGCGAGGAGATTGCCCGCATGGACAGCCACCTCGAACAATTCGTTGGACAGCTCGCAAGCTCGGAACCTGTTGGAAGAAAGCTCGAGTTCATCTGCCAGGAGATGTTCAGAGAATCCAACACCATGGGCTCCAAGGCACCCGGGAACGAGGTAGGAAGATTCGTAGTTGAGATCAAGGCCGAGGTTGACCGCCTCAAGGAACAGGTTCTCAACGTTGAGTAAGAGAGGACGTTTAATCGTCATATCGGGACCCTCCGGGGTCGGAAAAACCAGCCTCTGCGAGGCGCTGCTCAAGAGATCGAGCTGCCGAAGGGTCGTCACCTGCACCACGAGACCTCCGCGCGAAGGCGAACAGGACGGACAGGATTACTTTTTTTTCGACAGGAACAGTTTTGAAGAAGGCCTCCGGGCCGGTCGATTCCTCGAGCACGCTGAGGTCTACGGAAACCTCTACGGGACTCCGAGAGACCAGGTCGAGGAGGGAATAGAAAACGGGTACGAGCTGCTGCTCAATATTGATGTGCAGGGCGCCCGCCAGGTCCGGGATTCGGGAATCCCGGAATTAATGACAATCTTTATTGATGCTCCCAGCGGGGAGGAACTCGAGAGGAGGCTCGTCAGCAGGGCCTCGGATTCAGATGAAGTAATCAACCGGCGCCTGGAAGTCGCCAGGGCCGAAAGAGAGGAAAAGTCCTCTTACGATCATGTCGTCGTCAACGGTGACTTCGACGAGGCGGTACTTGAGCTCGCGGAAATTGTCGCGAGACCGGTAGAATCAAACTGAAAACAAACTGTAACCAAGGGATAAATGGAGAACTCTGATGCTTGACATAACCACGGAAGAAGAACTGGTCCAGCTGGTCGGCGGCAAGTTTAAGCTGACCTCGCTTATACAGAAAAGAATCGTCGAACTGAACAGGGGCGCGCTGCCGCTGGTGGAGGAAGAGGAAAACGATGAGCTCACCGGGATGTCCCGCCTGAGAAAAATCGCCATCAAAGAGATCCTCGAGGGCAAGATCGAGCTGGCCGAGCGCGAAGAGCTCGACCAGGCCCTGCAGGAGGCCGTGATCGCCGACAAACCCGAAGATGGCGAAGGCTCCGAAGGAGAAGGCGACGAGGACGGCGAAGGAACCGAGGTCTACGGCTCCGACATCAAGAAGATCAAGGAACAGCGGATCAAGGAATTGGCCGCGCTGCTGAACCAGAAGAAGTAGAACCCCGGGGGAGCTCCCCCAGGGTCGAGCGGGAGCAGGGGCGGCGTCTCCGCAGAGGAGACCGCGGCCCCTGGCGTGCAATCATGTCGAACATCTTGCTGGGAGTGTCCGCCGGAATAGCGGCCTACAAGAGTGCCGACCTTGCATCGAAGCTGACCCAGCGGGGCGACTCGGTCAGGACGATCCTGACCCCGAGCGCGCAGAAGTTCATCACCCCTCTCACCTTCCGCGCGGTCACACGCCAGGAGGTCTTCACCGACATCTTCGAAGACGATCCAGCCTACAAGGGAGAGCACATCTCGCTGTCGCAATGGGCCGACCTGCTGCTCATCGCCCCGGCCACCGCGGACCTCATCGGGAAGCTCGCCGGCGGACTCGGCGGCGACCTGCTGACTGTGACCGCCCTGGCCTTTGACAAGCCGGTGCTCTTCGCCCCCGCGATGAACGACCGCATGTGGATGAACCCGGTCGTACAGGAAAACATCTCCCGCCTCCAGGATGTGCTCGGCTACCGGCTCATCGATCCCGGCGAGGGGCACCTTGCCTGCGGCTCGGTCGGACCGGGAAGGCTGGCTGAGGTTCCGGAGCTCATCTCCCGCATCGACGAGGCGCTCCAGGTGGAGCCCGGAAGCGAATGAGCGCGAACTCGCGCTGTCTCATCCTCGCGGGACCGACCAGGGAATATATCGACCCGGTCCGCTACATCTCCAACGCATCGAGCGGGCTGCAGGGAATGGCGCTCGCCGAGGAGGCGCTCAGCCGCGGTTACGAGGTCGAGCTGATCCTGGGACCGGTCGAATACGACCCGCCCGCCGGCGCCGCGGTGATCAACGTGGTGAGCGCCGCCGAGATGCTCGCGGCCGCGCGAGAGCGCCATCCGGACTGCGCCGTTCTCATCGGCGCCGCGGCGGTCAGTGATTTCAGGCCCGAGACCTCCCACTCTTCCAAGCGCAAGAGCGGCGGTGACGACCTCGACCTCAGGCTCGAGGCCACCGAGGACATCCTGGCCCTGCTCGGCCGTGAGAAGGACTCGCGCATCCATGCCGGCTTCGCCCTCGAAACCGAGGATCATCTTGCCAATGCTCGAGGCAAGCTCGAGGCCAAGAACCTCGACTGGATCGTCGTCAACGATGCCGCCGCGATCGGCCGCGAGAGCGGCGATTACCACATTCTCGGCGCAGATGGTTCCGAACACCCCCTCGGCCGCCTGGGCAAACGCGAGCTCGCCTCTCAGCTCCTTGACCGCATCGAGAACCCAGATACCTGCTCCTGAATCGGAGCCTGGCTTCTCTATAACGCACCCCTAAAGAAACGGCGTAAAACTGCCGATAAAATGACAGGCGCGTTTGTCTCCAAGATGACGCGATTCCGCGGATTTTCCGCGCCCTGGTGAAACCCCTGTTGATGACGGTAGTGGATACATAAATCGATGCGCAAAGAGTCGTCCAACGAGGTCCTGGCGTTCCTGCTGCTGGGCCTTACCGCGTTTCTCGCGGTCTGTCTGTACACCTGGAACCCCGGCGACCTTGGACCTGGAAATGAAGCCACCGCGAACATCTGCGGTCCTGTCGGCGCCATGCTCAGCGAATGGTTCATGAGCTGGGTCGGCCGGATCGGCAGCTACGTGTTGACCATCATTCTCGCCCTCACGGGTATCTGTATGTTCTTCCGCCTCGAGGTCCGGCAGCCCGGCTGGAAGATCTTCGGAAGCCTCTGTCTCATCCTCAGCCTCGCCACCTTCGAGGTCGCCATCCACAGGAACGCCGGCAGCCCGGACTTCCTTGCCGGCGGCTACTTCGGCTATACCATCTTCGAGTTCCTCTTCGCGAATCTCCATATCGTCGGCACCTACCTGCTCCTGGCGCTGATCACCGTCGTCGCTTTCGTGGTGAGCACGGACGCTGAGCTCTACCCGGCCTTCGCCTACGCCTACAGGCTCGCCAACGGCTCGAAACGCTGGCGTGACGCTGTCGGTGAAACGGGCGGTCGAGTCGTGGGGACCCTGAAGGCCGGAGCGCTGTCGCTCTTCAAGACAGCCTCCCGCTTCAAGCCGGAGGCTAAATCCGGACCTGAAATCGTCCTGCCGGAGAAGAAGCCGCGGCAGAAGACCTTCAAACCCGACAAGAAAAAAAACGACAAGACGCCGCCCAGGGAGCAGGAGCCTGAGGCTGCGGAGCTGCCCGAAACGGAAGAGGAGTCCGAACGTCCACCGCTGATCATCAACATCCCCGAGCCAAAGAAACCAGCGAAGAAGCGCAAGAGCAAGGCGAAGAAAAACACCGGGCCTTACGAGCTACCCTCCATCGAGCTCCTGGATGAACGCCCGACGAACACAGCCCATACCGACAGCGACATTCTCAAGGAGAAGGCTGAAAAGATCGAGCGGGCGCTCGAGAGCTACGGCATCAACGGCGCCAGGGTCGTCAAGGTACGGCCCGGACCAACCGTCACCCTCTTCGAGCTGACCCTTGCGGCGGGCACCAAGGTCAACCAGATTGACAACCTGGATAAAGATCTCCAGCTTCAGCTGTCAGCCACCAGCATCCGTATTATCGCCCCGATCCCGGGCAAGCACACCGTCGGCATCGAGGTGCCCAATAAAGAGCGGCCCATCATCGGCCTGCGCGAGATCCTCGAAGACACCATGGACGAGGCCGGAGAGAAGATCATCCCCGTCTGCATCGGCAAGGACACCGCGGCCCGGGTGATCACCAGCGACATAGCCGAGATGCCGCACGCCCTGATCGCCGGCGCCACCGGCTCAGGAAAATCGGTCTTCATCAACTCACTGCTGGTCAACCTCCTGCTGACCAAGACTCCCGACGAGCTCAAGCTGATCATGATCGACCCCAAGGTCGTCGAGCTGAAGCCCTTTGAGAATATTCCCCATCTGTACTGCCCGATCATTACCTCGGCAAAGAAGGCTCCCCCGGTGCTTTCCTGGCTGGTCGGAGAGATGAAATCACGCTACA
>CAJWMA010000053.1 GCA_913042995.1 uncultured bacterium
TTGTTCTCTTTCCGACGGTAGAGGTCGCCCGGCCAGCTCCTGAAATCGCAGACCGGCGCATCTCCATAGATGCAGGATACCTTTTCCGGATTGGCCTTCGCCCAATTGTAGATGATGAGGCCGCCGCGGCTCATGCCTTCGAGGGCGACCTTGCTGGAGAGGCCGTGCTCGCGGGTCAGGTAGCCGTAGAAGAGGTTCCAGCGCTCGACCGCGGTCGTGTTGCCGAACAATCCGCCCACCTCGATATAGGCGAGGTGGAAGCCCTTCTTCAGCAAGGCGATGTCCGCCTGGGGCTGGTGGCCGAAAAAACGAGCCCGCCAGATCCAGGGTTTGCCTCGGGCGGCCTTCCCGGGCTTGACGAGAATGCAGCGATGGCCATCGAGCTTGAAGTCATATCGTTCGAATCCGCCGAAGCCCCGACGCGCCTTCTTGAGCGTGCTGGCGACGGGTTTTCGCTCCTCCTGGCTTTTGACTTCCTCGCCGGCCTGGACCGAGACGACAAGACTGAGCAGGAGGATGCGGAGGCAATAGCTGGTTTTCATCTGGTTAACCCCGGTGATGTCGGTTGCGTGCATTGCCGCCTGCAGAGGCGGCCCGAACAGCATCTAACCACATCCCGCGGCTGAAATCAGCCGGGGGAATGGCCTCGATTCCACCGACGGGCTCTGCCAGAATGGGTCGAGTTGGGATCGCCTTGTTTCGTGGAGAGAGTTCATGCCGGGAATCAAAGGGCAAGGGCCAGATGGAGAGCCGCTTGAAAGGCTCGATGACTGGGATGAATTCGTGGCCAGCCGGTATCCCGAGGGCGAATCCACGGATTCGGGCCGGCGTAAGCGCTCAGGTGAGGCCTTTCGCGATTACCGGGCCGAGGCTCGCGCCGGGGTCAAAGAGTTCTATAAGCTCAACCACGCCCACCAGACGCTCGAGTTTGTCGAGGCGAAGAAGGAGCAGTACCTGAAGTTCGACCACAAACGTATGGGGATCTGGGAAGCCATCGAGCTGCTGGACACCCTGGTGGATGACAGCGATCCCGATACCGAACTGTCTCAGCTCGAGCACCTGCTGCAGACCGCCGAGGCGATCCGCGAGGATGGGCACCCGCGCTGGCTCATTCTTACCGGGCTGATTCACGATCTCGGCAAGCTGCTCTGTATCTTCGGAGAGCCCCAATGGGCCGTGGTGGGAGACACGTTTCCGGTTGGCTGCCGGTTTTCAGACCGGATCGTCTTTCCGGAGTTTTTTGAGCTCAACCCCGATTCGCAGGACGAACGGTACCAGACGGAAACCGGCATCTATGAAGAAGGTTGTGGGCTGGGCCGGGTTCATCTTTCCTGGGGCCACGACGAATATCTCTACCAGGTGGTGAAGGACCACCTCCCGCTGGAGGCCCTCTACCCGATCCGCTATCATTCCTTTTACGCTGGTCATCGTGAGGGGGCCTACGACCACCTCATGGACGATCAGGATCGGGACATGTTCCAGTGGGTGCGAAGGTTCAATCCCTACGACCTGTACTCGAAGGATGACAATCCTCCCCTGGTGGATGAGCTGCGCCCGTTCTACGAGGAGCTGGTGGAGGAGTACCTTCCCGGCCAGCTGAGCTGGTAAAGACCGGGAGCCTCGTTTCTCAGGCCACGATCTCCTTGATGACTCTTCCGGCGACATCCGTAAGCCGGAAGTCCCTGCCGTTGTAGCGGTAGGTCATTTTTTCGTGATCCATGCCCAGCAGGTGGAGGATCGTGGCGTGGAGGTCGTTGACGTGGACCTTGTCGACCGCGGCCTTGTGGCCGAACTCATCGGTTTCTCCGTAGCTGACGCCGCCCCTGGCGCCGCCACCGGCGAACCAGGTGGTGAAGGCGTGCGGATTGTGGTCGCGGCCGGGTTTGCCGCCTTTCTGGGCGACGGGAAGGCGCCCAAACTCTCCACCCCAGACGACCAGGGTTTCATCGAGTAGCCCCTTCTGCTCGAGGTCCGTGAGGAGCGCGGCGATCGGCTGGTCGGTTTCTTGCGCGAACCCTGTGTGGTTGCCTTTGATGTCATTGTGTCCATCCCAGGAGCGCTGGTTCTCCATGCCGCCCGAGTAGATCTGCACGTAGCGAACCCCGCGTTCAACCATGCGCCT
Source organism: uncultured bacterium (assembly GCA_913042995.1). Taxonomy (GTDB): domain Bacteria; phylum Planctomycetota; class UBA8108; order UBA8108; family UBA8108; genus UBA8108. Next base: position 2,123 of record CAJWMA010000053.1, read on the forward strand.
GGCGGTGAGGCATTGCGCGGCGAAGTGCTTGCACTTGCCGTTGTCGAGCCCATACAGCTTCTTGAGGTGCTCGGGTTCGGACTGGACATCGAGAGCCTCCGGCGCGGCGCTCTGCATGCGGTAGGCGAGCTCAAAGCTCTCAATTCGCGCGGCGAGCTCTTCCTCGTGCGGATTGTTCTTCAGATGCTCCTGGTTCAGGCTGGAGAGGAGATCGAGTTGCCGACGCTGCTGGTTTGTCGTCATTGTGGCGACTCTCTTGAGGTTGTCGATCGGCTCGCCTTTCGGGCGCAGGTGGGTTCCCTGGAAAACGCTCGGCAGGAAGCCGGCGCCCCAGTTCGCCGCATGTCCCTTCGGCAGCCCGCGGCCCTTCGGGTCGCTCATGACAACGAAGGCGGGGAGACTGTCGCTCTCGCTTCCAAGACCGTAGGTGACCCAGGAGCCGACACAGGGGTAGCCCATGCGCGGCAGCCCGCAGTTCATCATGAAGAGAGCGGGGCTGTGATTGTTCGATTCGGTATGGCCGGAATGGACGAAGGCCATCTTGTCGACATGCTTCGAGAGATTGGGAAAAATCGAGGAGACGGGCTTGCCGCATTCGCCATGGCGTTTGAATTCAAACGGGCTCTTCATGAGTCCGCCGACGGAGCCGCTGAAAAAGCCGGTGAACTTGTCGAAGTTCTTAAGCGGCTTCCCGTTCCACTCTTCGAGCGCGGGCTTGTAGTCCCAGGTGTCGACCTGGCTGGGGCCGCCGTTGATGAACAGCCAGATCACCGATTTGGCGGCGGGTCTGAAGTGAGGCGCTCTGGCGGCGAGGGGATTGAAGACCTTTTCCTTTGCGGCTCCGAGCAGGCCCTGGTCCTGCAGGAGGCTCATGAGCCCGATGCTGCCGAGCCCCATGCCGCAGCGCCGCAGCATGCTTCTCCTGTTCAGAGCTTCCAGGTGGTTCAAGGTTTCTTTCATGGTTCGATTCTCATTCGATGTAGATAAATTCGTTCAGTCCGAAGAGCACCTGGCAGAAGTCAGCCAGGGCGAGCCGGCGCGCTTCCTTGTCGTCGCGGCCGGCCTTGGCGTAGGAGGCCTCCTGCCGGGAGACAAAGGCGCCGGCCGCGGCGAGCTCGGTGTCGGTTGGTTTCCGGCTGAGGGCCAGCTGGTAGCCCCGGGCGACAGCTTCCTTTGCGCTGGAGGTTCCCTGGAGTTTTTCCATGAACTTCATCGCGCTCTTGCGCACGTGGGGGCTGTTCATGAACAGCAGCGCCTGGGGCGCTATAACCGTCTTTGGTCGGCTTCCCTGGCTCACCAGCGGCTCGGGGGAGTCAAAGAGCTGCATGCTGGGGATGACCTTGCTGCGCTTGATCATGAAGTAGATGCTTCGCCTGGTCATCGCCTCGTTCAGGGTTCCCTTACCAAACATGGTCTTGTCCAGGAGGCCGCCCACCTCGAGCACACTGTCCCGGATGATCTCCGCTTCAAGCCTGGCCGGGGCCCGGCGCCAGAGAAGGCGGTTGTCGGGGTCTTTCGCAGCCCGCTCCCTGTCGTAGGCGCCGCTTTGCCGGTAGGCGCTGCTGAGCAGGATGAGCTTGTGGACAGGCTTGAGGCGCCACCCTCCGCGGATCAGCTCTCTTGCCAGCCAGTCCAGCAGCCCGGGGTGGGTCGGCTTCTCTCCCTGGACGCCAAAGTCGTTTGGCGTCGAGACCAGGCCCTGGCCGAGGTGATGTTGCCAGAGCCGGTTGACGATGACCCTTGCCAGCAGCGTTCCCGCTCCGTTCTCCGGGTCGGTGATCCAGTTTGAGAGCGATCTTCTGCGGTAGGAAGTTCGCCAGCCTTTTGGGGGCGCCTCCTGCCAGCTCTTCTCAGTCTGGCCTTTTTTCATGAGCACCGTCAGGAAGCCCTGGCTGGCGACGCCTTGCTTCTGGGCCGGGTCGCCGCGACCGAGGAAGTAGGTCTCCTTGTAGAAATGTGGGAAGCCGCGTCCATCTGCGTGGTGTTTCGTTGGGCGGAAGCCTTCGCTGGTGACCTGGACCTTGACGGTCTTCCCGCCGCTGGGCCGGCCGCCGTTCTGTTTCTCGACGGCCCTGTTGAGGTCCTGCCAGCGCTTATCTTTGCCAGCGAACCAGCTGAAGAGGGCCGCTCGTTCGGCGGCAGGGAGCTTCTCCGGCTTACCGTCCTTGAGCCGGGCAAAACCATTGGAGAGCGCCTGGGGAAGGCCGCCACCGACCGCCACCGGGGCATCGACGCTGGTGACCGACAGGCGCGGCCGGCCGATGTTGTGCTGGGTGTTGGCGCCGCATTGGATCGAGATCTCGATATAGGTGCCACCATCGAAGCGTACCGGCTTTTCAAAGCCGAAAACAGCGGCCTGGTCGTGTCCGATCCCTCCCCGGTCAACCGCCCACCCGGTCTTGTTCTTGTCGTTGTCGAGCGCCGCCTTGACGGACAGGCTTCCGGTGTTCTGCTGGTGGGTAGCGCGCGCGGTGACGATCTTGACTGGAGTGAGCTTCGCGTTCGGATCTTTGAGCGGCCGGACGGCGACCTTCAGGTCAGTGAGCCCGAAGTTTCCATTGCTGGCTCGCCCGGGCCCGTTTCTCGGCATCGAGGAGTGGGTGAGAGCCTCGATCCGAAGCGCGCTGATTTCCCCGGAGGAGGCTCCGCCCAGCACGTAGAGGTCTTCCGGGCTTGGGTTTTTGCCGGTCGCCAGGATCGAGCCATCGGCGAGCTTCTGCAGGGTCGAGCCGTGCCTCGATTCAATTTTAGAAAGGTTGAGGACTTCCCAGGGAGCCTTCGGGGGGGCCTTCGCGGCGCCCTTGCCGAGCCATGCCGCAAAGTTCTTTTTCAGCTCTCCGTTGGAGTAGGTGTCACGAGCGGCAAGGGCTTTTTCTTTCGCGGCCTTCCAGGCGGCGAGAGCCTTGCGGTTTTCACCGGTGTCGACTGGCAGATCGATCTCACTGCGGATCGTGGTGCCGAAGGTCGAGAGCAGACGGTAATAGTCTCGTTGGGGAATCGGGTCGAATTTGTGGTTGTGGCACCTGGCGCAGCCGATTGTCAACCCGAGCATCGCTGTTCCCATGGTGTTGACCATGTCATCGAGCTCGTCGTAACGTGAGCTCTCGAATTCTTTTTCGGTGAGCTGGGTGGGAAAGACACCGGCTCCGAGGAAGCCGGTCGCCATCATGGCCAGGGAGTTTTCCGGCGCCAGCTCATCTCCGGCCAGCTGCCAGGCCACGAACTGGTTGTAGGGCATGTCGCTGTTGAGGGCCTTGATGACGAAATCACGGTAGTGATAGGCGTGGTTGCGATTGTAGTCCTGTTCAAAGCCGTGGCTTTCCGCGAAGCGAGCCAGGTCGAGCCAGTGCCGCCCCCACCGTTCGCCATAATGCGGGCTCGCGAGGAGTTCATCAATGAGCGCGCCCCAGGCCTTCGGTGTGGGATTGGCGGTGAAAGCATCGACCACCTCGGGAGGAGGAGGCAGCCCGATGAGGCCGAAATAGGCGCGTCGAACAAGGGCTCGCGGCGAGGCCTCGGGGTTGGGGGCGAGGCCCTCTTTCTCGAGGCGGCTGAGCAGGAAGAGATCGATTTCACCTGTGGCCCAGTCGGCATTTTCCACATTCCCCGGAGGCGTGGTTTCCAGCCGCTGGAAGGCCCACCACCCCCGATGCTCATCCGTAATGGTCAGCCCGCCTTCACCATCTTCCTTTCCCGCCTTCAGTGGGCGATCGTAGGCCGCGCCGAGGTCGATCCAGCGGGCGATCATCTCGATGTTCTTCTCCTCCAGCTTCTTCCGCTTGTGGGGCATATGAGGCTTGGCCTGGTGAGTGATCATCTTGTAGAGGGGGCTCTCGCCGTGCCGGCCGATGACCACGGCCTTTCCCTCGGAGCCGCCCTTGATGAGACCCGCCCGGGTTGAGAGGTCGTATTTTGAGCGTGTGCGCTCTCCTCCATGACATGGAAGACAGCTTTTCACCAGCACTTCGCGCACGTTCGTTTTGAAGAGCTTGAGTCCGTCAGCCATCTTGCGGGCGTGATCAGGTCCGAGGGCTTCTTGAAGCTCCCCGGACGAGGACTCCTTCGACTCCTGGGGGAAAGAAGCCGCAGGCAGGGCTGAAACGCCGCAGGCGAAGATAAGGGCGCATGAGAACTTATTGGCGCGTGTCACGGTTGAGGTGTCCTTGTTTTCTTTTCGCTTGAGGCCTGATGTTAGCAGCACAGGGGTTTTTTTTCCCATAACTTTAATCCTTCCGAATGCGATGATAAGGCCTTACTCTCGATGAATGGGTGCAGCTTCGCGGCTGGGTTTGAGAGCGGAAAGAATGAGATCGATTATGCGGACAATTCAGCTGGCAGTATTTCTCCTCCTGGCCTTGTCAGGGCGCTTTTGTCCTGCCCAGGAGTTGCTCATCACGGAGTTCATGGCCAGCAACGATGATGGCCTGAGAGATGAAGATGGAGACAGCTCGGACTGGATCGAGCTGCACAATGGCGGCCTCGAGCCCATCGACCTCGATGGCTGGCACCTTACGGATTCAGCCGTCAACCTGTGGCGCTGGAGGTTTCCGTCGGTCATCATCGCCGGGGGCGAGTTCCTGGTTGTCTTCGCCTCCGGAAAGGACCGTGCGGATCCCGAGGAGCCCCTGCACACTGACTTCCAGCTCGATTCCGATGGCGAATTCCTGGCCCTGGTCTCTCCCGCCGGGGAGATCGTATACCAGTACGCGCCGACCTACCCGGAACAGCACACCGATTATTCCTATGGCCTTGGACAATCGGTGACCTCCTTTCGCATGGTTTCGAATGCGAGCCCGGCCCTGGTTCACGTGCCGCGGAGCGCCGGAGCCGAAGATCTCTGGATGCTTCCCGGTTTCAATGACAGGACCTGGGGCGAGGCGCTCTCCGCGGTCGGGTTCGAGACGGGCGCGGGTATCGCGGTTGGCGCGCCGGTCGTGAACATCGCGCCGGAGGGAGAGGCCGTCCAGTCTTCGGACTATGGTAACGGCCAGTTCCCGGCCCGTCTGGGCATTGACGGGGACCTCGGCAATTTCACTCATACCGCGGCCGGCCAGAACCTTCCATCCACCTGGGAGCTCGATCTTGGTCGCGAGGCCCTGCTGGGGTCGATTGTTCTCTACAACCGCCGGAGCTGCTGCACCTCACGTCTTCGTGACATTACCGTTTTTGTGCTCGATGAGCCTGGTGGAGAGGTGCTCTTCGAATCAGATCTGCTCAACGAGGAAAACGTACTTGGCGGTGGGGGGGGCAGCGGGCCCGACAGGCTGGAGGTCGACCTGGTTGAGCTCCTGGGGGGGCCTGTCGCGGGCAGGGTTGTCCGGGTGGTGCGAACCCCGGATCCGGATCTCTCCGGCACCGGGGGCGTCGGCAACGCGGACGAGGTGGATGTTCTTTCCCTCTCCGAGGTCGAGGTCTTCGAGGTTCCGGTGATCGGCTACGAGGGGTTGATCGAGACCGACCTGGAGCAGGAGATGCACGAAATCAACTCTTCCGCCTGGTTGCGGATTCCCTTCAACCTGGAACAGGAGCCGGTCCTCGATCTGCTGAAGTTGCGGATGAGGTACGACGACGGTTTCATCGCCTACCTGAACGGGGTCGAGGTGGCGAGCAGGAACGCGCCGCAGGTGGCCGCCTGGAACGCCGCGGCCGTAGAGGACCGGGCGGACTCGCGCGCTATTGTTTTCGAGGACATCGTCATCACCGCCAGCCGCGGGCTTCTGCGCGCCGGTGAGAACGTTCTCGCGATTCATGGGCTCAACATAGCCCCAGGCGATGAAGACTTTCTCATCAGCGCCGAGCTGACAGGCGAGGGCATCCTTGACCTGGCGCCCCGTTATTTCCAGTCGCCGACGCCCGGCGAGGCCAACGAGGCCGATGGTTTCGCGGGCTTTGTGGCTGATACGAGCTTCACCGTTGACCGAGGCTTCTATTTCGAGCCTTTCGAGGTGGAGATTCGCAGCGAAACCGAGGGCGCGGTCATTCGCTACACCCTCGATGGCAGCGAGCCGGGGCCGAATGCCGGTAGTGTCTACGATGGCCCCCTGCTGATCCAGGGGACGACCACCCTGCGGGCCCTGGCCCTGCTCGACGGCCTGGCTCCGACCAATATCGACACCCATACCTATATCTTCCCGGATGATATCGCCGAACAGGATTCGGCGGCGACCATCGCCCGCGGCTTCCCGCGCAATTGGGGCGGGACCTCCGCCGATTACGGCATGGACCCTGACGTCATTGGACAGGGAGGGCGTGATCGTTTTGGCGGCAGGTACGCCGAGACCATCCGGGATGACCTGCTCGCTATTCCGACCATCTCGGTGGTTATGGATATCGATGAGATGTTCGGTTCGAGGGGGATCTATACGAACTCCGGATCGCGAGGGAGAACCTGGGAGCGTCGCAGCTCCATCGAGCTGATCGATCCCGATGGAGAAGAGGAATTCCAGGTCAACTGCGGTATTCGGATCCAGGGTGGAGCCTTTCGCAGCCATGGGTTAACGAAGAAGCACTCGCTGCGTTTTCTCTTCAGGGAGGAGTATGGCGACTCTAAGCTCCGCCACCCTCTCTTTGGAGATGAGGCCCCCGATCGATTTGACACCATCGTGCTCAGGGCCAACTCCAATGATGGCTGGCAATGGAGCGGCGCCGGCGATGATCCTCTCTATATTCGCGACTCCTTCGGGCGGGAGACGGTTCTCGCCATGGGCAACGTCGCGTCTCACGAGCGCTTCCTGCACGTTTATATTAACGGGGCCTACTGGGGTCTCTACAACGCTGTCGAGCGGCCTGATCACGCCTTCTCCGCGACCTATTTCGGAGGAGAAAAGGAGGACTGGGACGCCTACTCCAACGGCTCCACCACCAATGGCAATACCCAGGCCTGGAACAGGATGCTGAGCATGGCCCGCCAGGGCCTGGAGGATGACGCCGCTTATCAACGCATCCAGGGCAGGAATTCGGATGGTTCTGAGAACCCGAACCTCCCCCAATATGTCGACGTCGACAACATCATCGATTACATGATCACCAATCTCTACGTAGGCAACACCGACTGGCCGCACAAGAACTACTGGGTTGGCTTCAACCCGGCCGATCCATCTGGCTTCAAATATTATATGTGGGACTCCGAGTGGTCGATGGGTATCAGGTCCGATCTCACGACAAACAGGGTCAGCGTCAACAACGGTGTTGCCGAGGTGTATGGGCGGCTGCGCGTCAACCCCGAGTTCCAGGTTCGCTTCGGGGACCGCCTGCACAAATACTTCTCCAGTGGCGGCGCTCTCTATGTCGATCCTGATAACCAGCGCTGGGACCCCGAGCATCCCGAGAGAAACCGCCCCGCGGAGCGTTTCATGAGACTGGCGAATACGATCGATCGGGCTGTGGTGGCCGAATCCGCCCGCTGGGGTGACCAGCATTCGGGGACTCCCTATACCCGTGACGCGCATTGGGCCCGGGAGCGCGACAACATCCTGAACAACTACCTGCCGCGGCGCTCGGAGACGGTACTGAACCAGTTCCGCGGCGCGAGGCTCTATCCGACCATACCGGCCCCGGAGATGAACCGCCGGGGCGGCTTCATCGAGCCGGGCTTTGTCCTGACCATGCGAGCGAACCAGGGCTCCATCTACTATACCGTTGACGGTGAAGATCCCAGGCTGCCCGGCGGCGAGACAGCTCCCCAGGCGGTGCTCGGGGGAGAGATGAATGCCGAGGTGCTCCTTCCTTCTGAGGCCCCGGTGCGGGTTATTGTTCCAACTGACGATTCCCTGGGGATGGACTGGATCGCCCCTGATTTCGACGATTCCGCCTGGCTCAGCGGCACTACCGGTGTCGGTTACGAGAGAAACGCGGGTTTTGAGGACCTGATCAACACGGACATCCTCGAGCTGGCCCACCAGATCAACCCGACCTGCTATCTGCGGATCGAGTTCAACGTGGAGAACCCGCAGGAGCTGGGTTTCCTGACGCTGAGGATGAAATACGATGATGGCTTCATCGCTTACCTGAACGGCGAGCGGGTCGCTGCGAGCAATGATCGCCCTGATCCGCAATGGAACTCCCGTTCGCTCGGCTCCAACTCTGACAGCCGGGCGGTGGTGTTCGAGAATTTTGACATTAGTGAATCGACTGACCTTCTGCGCGCCGGGCGTAACGTGCTCGCGATCCATGGCCTGAATACGAGCGATGGTTCTTCGGATTTCCTCATTCTTCCGGAGATGACCGCGGCGACGGTCGATGACAGCGGCATCGTTCTTGACGGACCCGTGGTTATTCGCGCCAGGACGATCTCCAATGGAGATTGGAGCGCGCTGGAGGAGGTCCGCTTCTATGTCGATACACCCCTGCGTATCACCGAGCTCATGTACCATCCGGCTCCACCGCCGGAGGGGATCTCCTGGAGCGAGGGGGATTTCGAGTTCCTTGAGCTTGCGAATACGGGTTCGGAAACAGTGGAGCTTGCGGGGATGAGCATCGAGGGGGGCGTGCGCTTCGATTTTTCCGTCGGCGCGGTTGAGCGCCTGGCGCCCGGCGAGGTGGTGGTGCTCGTTCGTAATCTGCAGGCTTTCGCCAGCCGCTACGATGTGGGCCGGATCCTGATCGCGGGCGAATACGATGGCCGCCTGGCGAATGATACCGAGCCGCTGCGGCTGGTGGGAACGCAGGGTGAGAGAATCCTCGAGTTTGAGTACAGCGATGCCTGGGTTCCGGAAACCGATGGAGAGGGCCGGTCCCTGGTGATCACAGACGCCCTCGCAGAGCGTTCGGCCTGGAATGATTCTGAGAGCTGGACTGCCAGCCCCGAGCTTCTCGGTTCGCCGGGCGTCCACGCCCTGGAGCTGCCACCGGGAGCTGGCGGGCTGCAGAGGTCGGGGGATGCGAACCAGGATGGCCGGCTTGACATCTCGGATGCGGTCGCTCTTCTGAGGCATCTCTTTGTCGGTGTACCCGCGGTTCTACCCTGCGATGACGGCTTCTCCCGCGATCCGGGAAACATCGCGCTTCTCGATCACAATGGTGATTCGGGGGTCGATCTGGCCGACGCGGTCGCTCTCCTGGTCTACCTGTTCCAACAGGGAGACGAGCCGGCGGGCGGGCCGGGCTGCCGGTCGATTCCGGGTTGTCCGCAGGCCTGCGTCCGGTAGAAGTTGATCTCCAGCTCAGTCCGGGAGATGCCAGTCAACCGGATTGGCGGAGGAGCATTCCGCGGCGATTTTTTTAGCCGACTCGGTCTCGATGTCGCCCAGGGCGTTCTCGATCCATTCCCGGGTGGCGTGATGGCCGCGGTCCTCGTATTCACGCGCCTGGATGAGGCATTCGAGGCGATCCGCGTCCTTGGCTATCCTGGCCTCGAGGGAGTCCTTCGCGACGCTCTCAGAGTAGAGCTCCCGGAGCTTTTTCCTGAGGCCGGCCGGTAGACGCCCGAGCTGGTCCTCGACCACCTTTTCTTCCGCCCCGGACCATTCAACATAGGATTTGCCCACTCGATGCTGGTCATTGACCCGGGTTTCGCCCGTATCGTGGAAGAGCGCGATGGTTGCGGCCCGCTCGGGATTTGCCCCCTCGAGCTCCGCCAGCACATAGGCGATGGCCGCGCACCGAAAGCTGTGGTCAGCGACGCTCTCGGGTTGATCAACCCCTGCGACCCACCAACCGGAACGTTTGACCCGTTTCAGCTGTCCGAGCTCGAAGAGGTACCGGGCTATTCCTTTTTCCACGCGCTGTGCTCCTGTTACTGTTTTGCGGGCTTGCTCCTGGGCGCCTTTTTTCTCGGAACCCGGGGCTTCCAATGTGGTGAGGGTGTGTGGGCCTCCTTGAAGGCCGCCAGGATCTTCTTGACGATCGCCGGATTCGCGGCGGAAAGGTCGTCGCGCTCACCGATGTCGGTGGTGACGTCGTAGAGCTCCACGGGCCGATCGGTGTTGCGCCGCACTCCCTTGTACTTACCCATGCGCACGGCCTGGGAGTAGCCGCGTTCGTAGAACTCCCAATAGAGATAGGGGTGACGCTTTTGTTCTTTGCCGAGCAGGGCCGGGACAAAGGAGATGCCGTCAGTGCTGGCGGGGGCCTCGGCTCCGGCCAGCTCGGCTGCTGTCGGCAGGAAATCCTGGAAGCAGCCGATGTAGCCGGACGTCGATCCCTCCTTGACCTTGCCGGGCCACCTGACAATCAGCGGAACCCGGATGCCGCCGTCGTAGAGATCGCGCTTCTGGCCCCGGAGCTTGCCGGAGGACTTGAAGAAGGCGGACTTGCCGCCGCCTTCGCTATGGGGGCCGTTGTCGGAGGTGAACATGAAGACGGTGTTTTCGGAGAGGCCGTGTTTTTCGAGGCGGTCGAGGATTCGGCCGACATCCCGGTCGAGCAGGGAGATCATCGCCGCGTGGGCTTTCTGGGGTTCGGGCCAGTCTTTGCTGGTGTAGATTCCCAGGCTGGGAACCTCCATTCCCTTATTGCGCGCTTCGTTGTTGGCGTGCGGGATGGTGAAGGGGAGGTAGAGGAAGAATCGGCGGTCCTTGTTGCGGTCGATAAAAGAGAGAGCCTCCTCCGCCATGAGGTCATGGGAGTAGGTCACTTTCCTGGTCGCGACCCCGGAGCCCTCCTTTCCGGCCGCCCTTACCACGTTGCCCCGGAGCTTGACCTTCTCTTCGTTCCTGAAGAGAAACTCCGGGTAGTAGTTGTGGGCATGGCGCTGGTTGAGATAGCCGAACCAGTAGTCAAAACCCTGGCGGTTGGGGACGCCGGTGGAGCCGGGCTCTCCGAGACCCCACTTGCCGATGATGCCGGTAGAGTAGCTCTTCTTCTTGAGCACCTCCGCCACGGTGATGTCCTCGGGGCGCAGCGGCAGCCGGGCATTGCCGCGGACGAGGGCATGCCCGGTATGGTAGCCGGTCATCAGCACGCAGCGCGATGGGGCGCAGACCGTCGATCCGGCGTAGAAGTCGGTGAACCGCATCCCCTCCGCGGCCAGCCGGTCGATCCTGGGGGTCTTGATCTCCTGCTGTCCGTAACAGCCAAGATCGCCGTAGCCCAGGTCGTCGGCCATGATGAAGATGATGTTGGGCGGCTCCTGCGCTCTGGCGGCAGGGGCCAACGGGAGCAGCAGCCCAAGCAGCAGGCAGAGAGTCCATGCCGTTGAGCCCGGTTTTTGGTACATGAAATTCCTCCGGTTGCCAGGCCAGGCGGTTGCGCGGCGGTCGTACAGGTCTTCTTCGCCCGGCTACGAGCCGGGCCGACAGGCCCGACATTGTAACATCTTGAAGAGCCCTTCGTTGTGTTCGCCTTCGGAGCTTTCGCCCGCCCGCGGCCGGTTCTCAGCGTTCGTGAATGGGCAGGAACCGGTAGGGGAGCTGCAGGACAATGAGGGCCATCGCCGTACGCACACCCGCGCTGCGCTCCATCAGGCCCGCCTTCCAGGAGCCGTCGGTCAGCTGGTACTTGATCAGCCGTCGATGGACCCAGCTAAAGTAATCTTTCCAGGAGCGTCCTCCAACCTGGAACAGGGCCTGGGCGCAATAGTAGTGGGCGTAGTGAGGGAAGTGGTTGAGGTCCTGGTAGTTCTTTTCGAGGTAGACAATGCCCTGGCGGATCTTGACGCTTGAGTAGTCGCCGAGGCTGTAGAGTATGCAGACCCCGGCAGCTGATCGCGGGAACTCGCTGCTCCCCCCGACAGAGCTCCGGCCGATCCTGTAGGCGAAGCCGCCGTCTTTGAGCTGCGCTCTCTGGATGTATCTCCGGGCATTTTCAATAACCCCGCCATCGACGGCGATGCCAAGGTTGCGAGCGGCCCTGAGAGCCATCGTCTGGCAGACGGTAATAGAGGAGTCGCCATTGGCGCTCTTATTTGTCAGCGCTCCGGTTCCAGCTGGCAGGTAATCCCAGCCTCCCTCCTTTCCCTGGGCGCGCTCGATGAGCTTGATCGCGCGTTCAAGGGCTTTGCGGATCGCGCCGTCGGGGCTGGCGCTCATTCCGTAGAGCTGCGCAAGGTAGAGCGTGGCGAAGCCGTGTCCGTACATCTTGCTGTCGCCGTCATCGATATAGCCGTTCTTTTTCTGGTATCGGAGCAGGGTGGAGGTGTTGAGTTTCAGGGCGGCTACGTATGCCGCAGGGCCGGTCTTGTCCGTATACCCTCCGGCCAGCAAGGCCATTCCCATCAGGGCGTTGATTGCCACGGGGTAGTCCTCGGAGGCGAAGGATTTAGAGGTTTTCTGCTGGCGAATCAGCTGCAGGAGCCCGCGCCTGACGGCGAGACGAAGCTCAGGGGTGATCTCCGCCCGGATGGCCCTGCGGTCTTGCGTCTTCACGGCCTGTGATTGCGCCTCAAGGGGCATTGCCAGGCCCAGGAGCAGCGTCCCTGCGAGGGTGCAGCAGCTTATTTTTCGCAGATGGTTTCTTTTCATGGCGGAACCTTCCGGGTGCCGGGACGCTGCGGAGATCTGGCAGCCTCCCGTCATCATCATAGCAGACCACAGCCGGCGGACACTCCGGATGATCCTTTTTTTTGCTGTTGAAATGTACTCCTCGTCGCCCGCAAACTCTTCCCGGAGATCCCGGCCATGAATGAACCAGAAACACGCATCGAGCTATGGAAGCGGCTTCTCCAGCCTTCCTCGGGCGAGCTGCTCGCGGAGCTGGAGACCGGTGACCTCCACAGGATCTCCTGGCTGCAGGCTCTTCGCGAGTCCTGGGGCGGTGAGCTGGTGTCGGCCGCGCTGGAGCTGGTCGAGGCCCGGCGGCGCGCGGCCGTTAAGTTCCCTCTCCAGGAGAGTCTCGTTGCCGACATTGCCGGGGTAGAGCAGGCGACCGGGGCGCTTACGGCGAGCCATAAGGCGGAGCGATTCAAGCGCCTGGCTCCACCGAGGATCCATGATCTCTGTTGCGGCATCGGCGGGGATGGGATGGCGCTGGCATCTGTGGCTCCCATCCGGGCCTATGACGTCAGTCCGCTCAGGGCCTGGATGTGCGGAGAGAATCTGAGCGAAGCGAAGCACGCAGCCGATTGCCGATGTGAGGATGTTGAGACCCTCGAGCTCGAGGGAGAGGCGATCCATCTCGATCCCTCGCGAAGAGAGGGTGACCTGGAGGGGCGCGGTCGAGGTCGTCGAGCCTGGGCCTACCGGGACTACAAGCCCGGGCCTGATTTTATCCGGACCCTGTTGGAGAGAAATCCCGATTCGGCGGTAAAGCTTGGCCCGGGGGTCGATGTCGGGGAGCTCCCGGCGCTTGAACGAATGGAGGTCGAGTTTATCCAGGAGTCCGGTCGCCTGGTGCAGGCTGTCCTCTGGAGCGGAGCGCTCGCTGAGAATGACGGCCAGCACACAGCCACCCTGCTTCCAGGGGGAGGGCAGGTCAGCGGCCTGCCTGGGCCGCCGCCTGTAGATTCAGGAGGCAGGCTTGATCGATGGATCGCCGTGCCCGCGCTTTCACTGGAGCGCTCCGGCCTGGTCGGCAGCCTGTGCCGGGAGCACGCTCTTGAAGAGATGGCTCCCGGGCTTGGCCTTTTCACCTCAGAGGCCGAGGCGCCCGCTCCCTGGTTTACCAGCTACGAGGTGCTCGAGTCGATGCCCTGGCGTCCTCGCAGGACAGCCGCCTGGCTGGCGGAGAGAGATGCTGGTGTCGTCGACGTCAAGACCCGCGGCGGCGCGGTGGATCCTGAGCAGGCGAGGAAGCGGCTCAGGGGAAAGGGATCGAACCACTTCGTGGTCTTCGTGCTGAGACTTGGCAGGAAGGTCATAGCGGCCATCTGTCGTTCGCCGACATCCGGGCAAACGCCGGGTTCTCCGGGTTCTTTCAGCGGTTAGTTTCTCCTCGCGGTTGTGGGAAGTCGCCCCTGTTTGTTGTAACTTGTCTTCGAAGGCGGCCTCCTGCCGCGCGCGATGAAGGCCTGTTGCAGTCGAGAACCTGAAGTGAAACTCCTGGTAACTTTGAAACGAACACCGCAGAGGGATGCCCGCATCCGGATCTCGCCGGAGGGCGCCGCTCTCGATCTGGAGAATGTCCAGTTTGAGGTCAACCCTTTTGATGAGCTCGCGGTTGAGGAGGCTTTGCGCATCAAGGAGGCTCGCGGCGAGGTCGAGGTTGTGGTTGTCAGCGTTGGCGCGGAAGAATGTGAACAGCAACTTGTCAGCGCCATGGCGATGGGGGCCGATCGGGCGGTGAGGGTCCACCATGAGGGCGAGCTCGACAGCCTCCAGATAGCCAGGGCGCTTGCCGCCGTCGTCGAGCGCGAGGAGCCGGACCTGGTTCTCTCAGGGAAACTGGCGGTCGATGATGAGTGCGGGCAGGTGCCGGCGATGCTGGCGGGCCTCCTGGGCTGGCCCCAGGCCAGCCAGGCTTCCGACATCAAGCTCTCAGAAGACGCTTCCGGGGCGACGGTGGTCTGCGAGGTCGATGCCGGGCTGGAGACGGTCTCTCTCTCTCTTCCGGCGGTGATCATGGCTGACCTGCGTCTGAACGAGCCGCGCTACGCCTCCCTTCCAGGCATTATGAAGGCCAAGAAAAAACCCATCGCGACCCTGGGGATCGAGGAGCTTGGCGAGCTGGGCTCGGCCCGAAGCCGGGTGACGGGCTTCCGGGCCCTGGAGGACAAGCCTCCAGGGGTCAAGGTCGGCTCGGTTGACGAGCTGGTCCAGGCCCTCGAGGAGAAGAAGCTCATTTGAGGTAATTGTTATTCCCGGCGCGCTTCTGGCCGGGTCGGCAGGAAGATCATGGCAGAGACTCTTATTATTATCCAGGCGACGAGCAGCGAGCTCAGCAAGTCAGACCTCGCGGCCGCGGGCTTTGGCCGGGAGGCGGCGGCCGC
>CAJWMA010000054.1 GCA_913042995.1 uncultured bacterium
GCTTTGACGAAGGAGCCTTCACCAGCAATCACCTCAGGTGGCTCGAGATGGTCGCCCACCAGGCGACGGTCGCGATCCGCAACGCTCAACTCTTTGACGAGAACACCTCGCGGGCCGAGGTGCTCGAGCAGACCCAGCTTCGCCTCGAGCGGGCAAACACGCAGCTCGAGGAGAATGTCATGAAGAAGACGCTGCAGCTCGAGGAGGCGATCAAGCTGATCCCGGAGGACAAGCCCGCGGCCTTCAAGTACGACTACAGCAACATCATCACCGCCAGTCCGAAGATGTTCGAGATCTTCAGGGTTCTCGACAAGGTGTCGGATTCAGCGGTGCCGGTGTTGATCCTTGGCGAGAGCGGCACCGGCAAGGAACTGATCGCAGGCGCCATTCACTCGAACGGGCCGCGTTCGGAGAAGGAGTTTGTCAGCGAGAACTGCGCCGCGATTCCAATGAACCTGATGGAGAGTGAGTTCTTCGGTCATGTGAAGGGCGCCTTCACCGGCGCATCGAGCGACAAGAGAGGACTCTTCGAGGTCGCTGACAAGGGCACCCTCTTTCTCGATGAGATTGCCGACATGCCTGCCGATATGCAGACGAAGATGCTCAGGGTTCTGCAGGAGGGAGAGATTCGCCGGGTGGGCGGAAAGGATGTCATGAATGTCGATGTTCGTATTATCTCGGCAACCAATAAGGACATCTTCGACATGGTGCGAAACCAGGATTTTCGCGAGGATCTTCTCTACCGGATCAATGTGATTACGATCAATCTGCCGCCTCTTCGAGAGCGCAGGGAGGATATTCCCCTGCTGATTGATTTCTTTCTCGGGAGGATTGCCGAACGTTCCGGCGAAAAGAAGAAGTCGCTCGACCAGGAGACCTTCCATGCGCTGTATCAATACGACTGGCCTGGAAATGTGAGGGAGCTCGAGAATGAGATCGAGCGTCTCTCGGCTCTCGGCGGAGAGGTCGTTGAACCTCAGCTGCTGAGCTCCAACATCCAGGCCAACGGCAGGAAAGCCGGCCGGGTTGTGAACGGCAAGCCTCTGAAGGATATCGTGGCCAGGACCGTGGAGGATGTAGAGAGCCAGGTGATTCGTTCGGCCCTGCTCGATACGGACTGGAAGAAGAGCAGAACCGCTGAGATGCTGGGAATCTCGCGTCCTACCCTGGATGCGAAAATACTCAAGTACGCTTTGAGACGGGAATCCGGAGACGATTCCGGGTTGAATAACGGGAAATGAAGAACACCCTTCGCGGGGAGTGAGTTGAATGGCTATCAAATTATTTGTACAGAAGGGCGGCGAGGAACCCAGGGAACTGGATTTCGAAGGCCCTGTCGTTCTCATCGGACGTGGAGACACCAACGACCTGGTGGTCGATGATGTGCGGTCGTCGCGTAAGCACTGCAGTGTTTCAGAGACGCCCCAGGGAGCTGTCCTCGAGGACCTCGGGAGCTCAAACGGGACCACCTACAACGGAGAGCCTGTCAAGAGGACCCTCCTCGAGTCCGGCGACAAGTTCGCGATTGGTTCGACCAGCTTCTATTATGACAAGTGTTCCGTTTCAAGCCCGCCCGAGCCAGTTGTTGAGCAGCCGAGTTCGCAGGCGGGCGTGGGAGAAGATTCGTCCGACGCAGATGACCTTCTCCTCGAGGTCGAAGCGGCTGAGGCAGGGGAGACCGGCAAGGCCGAGGCCGATGACGCGGCTGATGACGCGGAATCCGACATTCCGGATCCCCCCGCCGATGAGCCAGCCGGGGGGGGTGGAGGAACTCTTCTCACGCTGCGGCAGGTGGTCGGCGAGCTGGATGATGAGAATGTCAAGGTCCTGAGTCTTCCCTTTTCCATCGGGCGAAGCTCCAGTTGCGATCTGACCTTGAGCGATCAGAGAGCCTCGGGGCGTCATGCCGAGCTGGTGGAAAAAGATGGCGTTCTCGCGGTGAAGGACCTGGGTAGCAAGAATGGCGTTCTCGTCGATGAGAGGAAGGTCAAGAACGCGGGAGTGATTGGAGATGGCAGCAGGTTTACCGTCGGCTCGCATATTTTCGATGTGCGTATTGAAGATGCCCGCCTGCGCTCGGCTTCTTCCCGGAAGGCCGAGAGACAGACCGCGAAGCGAGATGAGCTGGTCGCCAAGGGTGAGCCGGCGGAGGCCATGAAGCTCAACGTCGATGTCGATTCCCTGGGGCAGGGCGGCGCGCTGCAGCAGATCGGCTCGATCGTGGCGCTCGTGCTCATCGTGACCGTCAGCGCCTACTTCTGTGTCGATGTGGCTCAGCGGCTCCTCGCGGTAGAAATTGTCGACCCTGTGGCGGATGCGAATAAGATTACCAACTGGTCGTTTGAAGATCCGGTTCCCGAGGGAGCGAGGGAGGATCTCGTGGTCGGCTGGGAGGCTGGCGCTGGCTCCCTCCTGCGCCGGGTCAAGGACCGGGGAATTCGCGGCGGCAACTACGCCATGGAACTCGTTGGCGGGGCGGACGCGGATGATTCGAAGATCTATTCCGCGGCCCAGGGAGAGCTCGTCAGGGTGGTCCCGGGTGATCAATTCCTCCTCGAGGGTTTCGTGACCAACAGGGGAACCTTTCTTGCCGGAATAATGGTTGAGTGGCTGCGCGCAGGAGATGAGGAAAAGCTGGTCGGGCGGAGTTTCTCCGCGCCCGTCAGGGGGACGGGCGGCGGCGAGGTCGAACTGGATGCCAGCCAGGTGATCAAGGTGCCCGCCGGAGCCGGCTCGGCGCGAATCTCGTGCTTCCTCGTTGGTTCCGGGAAGGCCTGCTTTGACCAGGTCTACTTCGCCAAGGCGGAGCTCGAAGGGGACGAAACGGTCGCCGGAGGCACCGCGAGCCTGGAACGAAAGGCTGGCGGCCAGGCCGAGGCCCTGGTGGTCGGCATGGACAGCCCCGGTATTTTCAGCCTCCGCCGGGACAAGCGAATCATATTCTCGTCCTTCTGGGCGGGACTCGGTGCCAGCCGTGACCCGAATACTATCGGGCCCAGGCTGACCGATCCCGAGCTTCGCTCGGGGGAGGATGGGACGCAGATCGCGCCTACCGAGGTTCCCGATCTGCAGGAGCGCAAGTGGATCGCGGTCGAAAACATCATCAGCTCCGATTCCTCGAGTGTTTCCCTGAGATGGCAGCTCGAGACGCAGGGAGGCAAGGCTGATGCGAAGAGAGCGCTGGTGCTCTATTTCAGCTCCCATGACCCCGGGCTGAAGCTTGTCGCGCACGGTCCTCGCACCGGGGCCGAATTTATCCTCTCGGAGGCTTCCGGGGGGCCATTTGATGAGCTGGTTGCAGGAGATGGAGTCTTTCGAACCTCGATGGAGTTCACCCATACGGTGAAGGTCTCCTCGATGAAACACCCGGTTGTTGCTGACCGCTGGCTGCTGGTGGTTATTCCGGCTGATGGAGCCAGTGATCTTGGAGTGACCTTCAGCCACGGTTCCCGGCGGGAAGCGCAGGCGGCGAAGATGGTCCTGGCCGAGGCCGAACGGCTGTTCGGCGATGGGATCGCCAGCGAAGCGCTGGATCTTCTCGATGGCCTGGAGACCCGCTATCCCCTGCAGGCCACCGAGGTCGAGCGGGCAAAGAAGAGGATAGCGCAGTGGAACGGCGACGCCGCGAAGGTGGTGAGTGATCTTGACGTTGGCCGGGATGCCTACAGGAGCAACCCCTCGGAGGTGATCTATCGATCTCTGTATTCTCGCGGGAAGCTGCTGGAGACACGCTACGCCAATACCCGTGCCGGCGATTCGGTGGGCGGCTTCCTGGCTGAGCTCGACAGCATACGCAGCTCGGCATCGGTTGGAAAGGTCAAGCAGCAGCAGGAGGAGCTGATCGCCAGGGCCAGGGAGGCGATGGAAAACCAGCAACTCGGTATAGCCGGGGCCTGCCTGAAGTTATTGCTTGGAATGGCTGACAAGGAGAGCCAGCTCTACAAGGATGCGGTGAATCTCAAGGAGAGGCTCGATACTCGCAGGGAAGCCGTGAATAAGATCAAGCTTGGCCAGTGATGAATAAAAGAACAGAGAGAAATCGATGAGAAGGACAGTTACTGGAGTTGATCTCGGACGTGATTCGATCAAGGCCGTAGAGGTTGAGATCGACGGGGCGGCTGCGCAGATCGTTCGCAGCGTCTCGATTCCGCGGGTTCGCCTGGAAGGGCAGGATCCCGAGAGTGTCGCGGCCGCCCTGGCGGAGGGGATGGCTGATGCGGGCATCTCTTTCAATGGCGTGACGCTCGGGCTTGGCGGCGAAGAGGCGATTCTGCGATACAATCACGTTCCGCCGATGCCTCCATCCCGGCTGGGGCTGATCATGAAGTACGAGATCGAGTCGGTAGCGGACCGCATGGGAGAGGTTCTTGCCCATGACTTCAAGCAGCTTCCGGCTGTTCGCGACGATGGGGAGAGGACTGTTCTCCTCGGCCTCGCCCGGGAGGAGGGCCTCTCGGCCATTCTTGAAGCTCTCGAGGCTGAAGGCATCCTTGTCGCAAACGCCATTCCCGCGCCGCTGGCGATTTACGGCGCCTGGGAGCTCGTCTCCACCAAGGCCGATCTTGATTCTCCCGATGATGACCTGGTGCTGATCGCCGACCTCGGCCGCAGCAGTCTCGATGTCGCCCTGGTGTTGAACAACCGGCTTATTTTCGCCAGGAGTACGACCTTCGGAGGAGACCAGTTTACCGAGGCGCTCGCCCAGGATCTTGGAGCGGAACTGGGCCAGGCCGAGGTGGTGAAGAAACAACGCGGAGGAATCACCGAGGACGCCAAGGGCGTCGATGATCGTACGATTCGTCCGCTGCGCACGGCTGCCGGGCAGCTGCTGGGTATGTTGGAGTCCTCCATCCGGGTGGGGGGCAGCCAGGCCGGGGTCAAGCTCCCGGATGTCACGCGGCTGTGGTTTTCAGGCGGCGGTATGAGGCTGAAGGGTTTGCCGCGCTACCTGAGCACAGGACTCGGCAAGATTCCATTCGAGGTCTTTGACCCTGCCGGAGCATCTGATGATGACGACAGCGGCAGCTATACCACGGGGCTCGGCCTGAGCACTCTTGGTCTCCAGAGAGATCGTTCCGGCGATCGTGACGTGCTTCTGAATATCCTCCCGCAGAAATACAGCGATCGGCAGACCTTTCGCGACAGGACCCGTTTCCTGATCGTGGCGGCGACCCTGCTGGTGCTCCTGCTTTGCGGGAAGCTGGCCGATGGTTACATACGGGGTTCCAACGCCAACAAGACGCTTGATGGCCTCGACAAACAGTTCCAGACCCTGCAGAAACTTTCCGGGGAAAAAGCGGCCGCGGTGGCTGAGAGTACCCAGGCGCGCGGACGCATCAACAGGCTGCTGCGCGAGGCCGAGCCGACCGCGTTCCAGGCGTTTGTGCTGGATTACCTGGCGGTCAATCTCCGGTCCGAGGTCCAACTGGAGCTTGTCGATCTCGAGGTGACCCCGGAGGAGGCGGAGGATGGCAGCATCGACAATACCTACCGGCTTATCATTCGAGGCCGGGCGAATAATGAGAAACGCAAAGGCCATGACTGGGTCCTGGATCTTCAGAGTGAGCTGAAAAAGCAGGAACGGGTCCGGGATGTACTCTTCGGTAAACAGCCGAGGGCGGACACCGCGGCCTGGTATAGCTTTGAAATGATCATCGAACCACAGTACGTATCCATTTGAGACCCGGCCAGGCCGGGCGCGATAGCGAGAGAGAAAATGCTTAAAGACTTCTGGGAAGAAAACAAACGCTTCCTTCTGCTGGTTGGGGGAGGGCTGCTTGTTTTCCTCATAGCCGATCACTATATCGGCAACTATATCGGCGGGACCGAGAACATTCGTAAGAAGAGCCAGAAGCGTCGGCAGGATGTGGTTCTTCTGCACAAGGGGCTCAAGAACGGGTGGTACGAGGAGAAGCGCAAGGTCCAGGCCTGTAAGGATCACGAGGCCGGCCTGAAGGACAAGCTCTGCCTGCCGGAACCCGCGGCGCTCGAAGGAGAGAGCAGCCAGCTCCAGATCAAGTTTGACAAGGCCATCTCGGAGACCTGGGAGGGTGTTCGCCAGGAAGCTAACCGCGCCGGTATCCGGCTGCCCGCGCCGCTTACGGCGAGGGACTTCAATGTTGAGCAGGATGACACCGTGGCCCAGTACCAGGAGCACTACTCGGATCTCGCGATTGTCGAGAGAGCGCTGGAGGTGCTCGTGAAGTCCGGCGTCAGCGAGATCGAGACCCCGGAGCCCTACGAGCCTGATCGTCTTCCGGTGAAAGACAATAATTCGGTTCAATGCCTCTACCGGGCCGTATCGATTGGCGTGACGACCTCCTTCGAGAGCCTGCAGAAGGTTTTCGAGCAGGTCCAGTCCGGTGAGCCTTTCCTGCAGGTCAGGTTGCGCAGCCTGGGGGCCAAAGGATCTGCGAATGAAGAGGAGCGTTCGCTTGAGGGTGAGATTGAATTTATCGGTTTTCGCCTCGAGGAAGGGACGGCCGTCGAGGAGGGCGCCGGTTCCGGCAGACGCTCAACGGGGCGCAACAGGCGAAGGAGGAGGCCATGAGCTTGAACAGAGAAAAAATCGCCTGCTGCGTGGCGCTGCTGATATTCCTTGGCGGAATGTATACCGTCGTACTCAGCTTTATCAAGCCGACCCAGGTCCGCAAGCCGCCGAATACGACGATCGCGCGGATTGAGCGCGAGGTTTTCATGGCGGAGCCGAGGGGCTACGCCGGAGGGGAGGATGCGGGACGCAATCCCTTCAGCTTCTCCGAGGGCTGGAAAGATCTCGACGCCGTGCCGCTCCTGCCGCCATCGATTCCTGAACGTTCGCGCATTCTTCCCGGCCTCAGCGGCGGGATCTCGCCCGTCGACGGGGGAATTTATTTCTCGGAGGAGAGTCCCAAGGAGGTGGATGCCGGAACGGGCAAGAGCAAGGGCACAGGCGCAGGCACCGGCGCCGCCGGCGCTCCGGTGGATACCACGGGAGTGGTGCCGGTACCGAGCGGCGGGCTGCTTCCTGTCCAGGGAGCGGGCGACAAGAAAGGCGGGGAGCGATGAAGAGACTACCGACCTTGCTGGCCGCGGCGTTTTTCAGCCTCCTGCCCTTCGCGTCAGTGGACGCGCAGGCTCCCGGGCCGCCGTCTGACATCATCAGCATCAGGCCTCTTGACCGGGTCGTTACCGCCGGGGGCGAGACCATCGAGTGCAAAATTCTCGAGGCCAACCCCGTCCTCGGAAAAGACCTGAAGGTCAAGATCCGAACGGTTACCACCTTGCTGGAGGCCGCCAAGGTGAAGCAGATCATCCCGCGCCGCTCCGAGTCCGAGGCCTACGAGAACTGGGCCAAGTGGCTGCGTAAGGAGGGACGTCCGGGAGCTTCCCTCGAGGCCGCCGATGCGCGGGCCTCTGCTGAGATGGCGTTGGCGATGTGGTGCAGGACTCCCCATGTCAAGCTCGCAGGCAAGCGTCCCATGCCGCAGATGACCCACAGGCACCTGGTCATGGCCGCGAGGGCGGATGCTTCCTTCGCCGCGGTTTATCCCTATCTGCTGGCCAGCTATATCAAGGCAAACGCTCTCGACCAGGCCGACCTGGGACCTCTGAACGAGGAGCTTGAGCTCTACCTGCGGGCGCAGGAGGCCGGTTTCTCGAGCCCCGACCTGGATTTTCGCATCGGTATGATCCTGTCGCGAAGGCTGGGGATGGCGGAGGGAGCCGTCAAGTTCTTCGAGCGTGTTCTCGCCGCTGGCGAGGAGGCCTCGGCGTCCAACAGGTCCCAGCGGCGCAGGGCGCGGCAACTCCTGTCCGCGGTCTACATGCGGCGGGGAGAGTCCGCCAAGGCGTTAGGTCTCTACGAGGCTCTTCTGCAGCCTGAACTGACCGGCGATCTGAACTTCGAGGGCCTCTACAACAGCGCCGTCATCCTCACCCGGATGGGCGGGGCCGAGAAGACAGCGCTTGCCCGCGATCGGTTCGCGGAGGCCCAGAAGCTTCAGCCGGACTTCCTGGATGTGGAATTGCGTCTCGCTGCGCTCGACTACGCCGGCGGCAAGTCGAAGGATGCCGGCCAGAGAATCAAGGCCTACCTGGGTAAGGTGCCTGATGATCTGCAGGCCCGGGTTGATCTGGCGATCCTGGATATCACCGAGGGGCGATTTACGAAGGCGGAAAACAGCCTTCGCAAGGCTCTCGATGACACGGGGAATCCGGAGGTCTCCATGCGCGCCCGGTTGGGGCTTGGCTCCATCCAGGAACTGCGCGGGAAGCTGCCGGAGGCGGAGGCTCACTACCGCTCGGCGATCAACCAGTCCGCCAGCAACCCCTTGCCGGGGCTGATGCTCGCGACCATCCTTGTCCGCCAGGACAGAACCGATGAAGCCGCGGAGCTGGTGAGCTCTATTCGCTCGGCGCACGTGGCCAGCCAGGCGGTCTTCGGAGCCTGCTCCCGTCTGCAGGCGCTCATCGACGCCCGCAAGGGAGAGGCCGCCAAGTCGAGCGCCAACCTGGAGTTCGCCGTTGATGTCAGTCCCGAGGATCCCGCTGTTCTCGAGGCCGCGGGCCTGGCCTTTCTGCGCCAGGGTAAGATCGAGCAGGGTCTCAGCTACCTCGCCCGGGCTAACAAGCTCGAGGAGGGCCGTCCCGCGACGCTCAACGGGCTGGGCTACTACAACTACATCCAGGGACACCACGCCGAGGCCGCGGTCTTTTTTGACCAGGCGCTCGCCGCGCTGAAAAAGAGCTCGCCCGGGAAGAAAGGCAAGGAGACGGCCTTTGCCAGGGATGCGAAGACCTATGCCACCCACGCCCGCAACCTGGTCCGTGACCTCGAGGTCCTGCAGGTCTGGGTTGATGAGTTTGAGAGCTCCGCCGAGGGACTGATCGATGGCTGGAACGAAATCGAGCTCTACGGGATCGATGTCGCTCCGGCTGAAGCAAACGTCGTCTTCAAGGGAAGACAGCAGAAATCTCCTGATGGCGAGAGCGGGATTCGCCTGCTGCGTGTCTATCGCAGCCGGGATCTCGAGAGAGTGGCTGTTCGTCTCCGGATCGATTCGGGCAATGTGGTTCCCTCGCTGAGCCTGACCGGCCCGGATGGAACCCGCAGCGCCCTATCCGCCCTGAGCCTCTACCGGGACTTTGATGGCCGGATCAGGGTTCGGCTGCGTTCGAATAAGGGGGAATGGATTGAGCCTGAAGAGCCGGCGGCTGCCGGCGAGGGAACTGTCAAGGGAGCCGTCTATGTCGGCAACGTCACCTGGGCGGCGGATACGAATTTTCACACCCTCGAGATTCGCAAGGCGAGGACCTCCAGGGGGGCAACCAAGAGCAATATGTTTGATCTCTACTTCGATGGGGAGCCTGTGGCCAGGGGGGTCCAGGTTCCGGGTCTGTCCACCAGCTACCAGCTGTCTGTGATGGCTCGTACCGACGCCCTCGGCAACGAGTACTCGGTCACCGTCGATAATTTCAAGGTCTACAGGGCCAAGGCAAAGAAGAAAAAATGACTCTGAAGAAGACGAGCTCAAGGCGTGCCGGTGGGTTTACACTTGTTGAAATCCTCGTGGTTATGTCGATCATCTCCATCCTGGCCGGCCTGGCTCTCTCGGGAGTCATGAGCGGCAGGACCTCTGGCGAGGAGGGCGCGGTGAAGTACAACATCACCGCGCTCGTTAGCGCGGTAGAGGCCTATGCCACCGAGACGGGTGACTACCCCCCGAGTTCGCTGGCGGCCTACGGGATCCGCGGCAACGGGGTCAACGATGGTATCGAGTGCCTGCTGGCCTGCCTGCAGACCCGCAAGCACAACGGGCCTTTTCTCGGCGACCTCGACCCCGACCAGCGCAGCAACGTCGATGGAGATATCCTCTCCAAGCTCCAGTCCAGCCAGGTTAAGAAGCGTGTCGACTGGAGTCGTCTCAACGACATCCTCTTCGAGTACTGCGATCGCTGGGGAAACCCTCTCGTCTATATTCACTCGCGAGATTACGGCAAGCAGTTCAAGGTCCAGGCAGGAGAAGGCATCATCCTTGTCGGCGCGAAGAGGGACTCCGAGACCGGCGGGTACTTCAAGCCGACGGAGTACCAGATCTGGTCGCTGGGCGTGGATGAGGTGAATGACGAATACGGAGATGGCGACGATATCTGTCACTGGCAAAGGTAGGAGCGGTACAGGGAACTCCCTGGAGCAAGGCATGCGGGAAGCAGGATACATTTCGGAGCGAAGTAGGGGCGGCCGCCGCAAGGGCGGCTTCACCCTTATTGAGCTGCTTGTCGTTCTTGCCATCATCTCGCTCATGGCAGGCCTCAGCATCGGCGCCTTTCGCGAGGCGCGCCGCAACTACGGGCTCGCTGCCTCGGCAGGTGAGATCCAGTCGATCTTTCGCCGCGCCCGCAACCAGTCGATCGCCAACGGGACGGGCTCGTTTGTCGTCGTCGATCCGACGAGCAGCTCAATCTGGGCTCAGAGCTTTGAGACCATGGGCGAGTGGAGCTTCGAGGACGGCGGGGCCGAGGATGAGGGCATCGCAGGCTACGGCGGACCGCGGCTGGTGGGCGGTGAATATATCGACGGCCGCCTGGGGCAGGGAGTCAGCTTCCGCGGAGCCGGGGGCTATATGGATTGCGGCTACCAGGCATCCTTTGACCTGAGCACGGGGGTTGTGCTCGAGGCCTGGGTTCGCCACGACAGGAGGCCGGCTCTGCGCCAGGCCTTCAAGGGCGGGGCAACTTCCGCGCGCAGGAGCCTGAGGGGGAAGCCAGCCGGCGGCGGCGGGGGATTGGCGCCCGCCTACTCCATCGTGGAGAAAAAAGGCTCCTGGTTCCTCGGGATGACTCCAGAGGGCGCGCTGGAGGGGCACATCGGGGATTTCCAGGTGATCACGGAAGATGACGTTGTGCCCTCGGGGCGCTGGGTGTTCGTTTCCCTGCGCTATGATGGGGTCTCGCTGGTTCTCGCATCCGATGGGGTCGAGCGCAGGAGTGATGTGCTCCAGGGCCTGGGGCGGAAGCTGGGTGACCGGGCGGCGCCGGTCGTTCCGGCCGCGATTCCGCGTAATGAGAACCCCGTGATGATCTCCGCGAAGGACAACTCCTTTCCCGGGGATATCGACGAGGTCCGGCTTCGAGGCCGCAGCGAGAAGGCGGTCTACAGCCATCCTCCATTCGAGAAGCTCATCGGCTGGAAGAAGGTCATCCATTTTGACCGCTACGGGCATCTCGATCCGGTGTTTCATGAGAAGAACATAAGGATCGTACTCGTTGAAGTCAGCGATGATCATTTCGCGCTCGAGGAGACGCTCGCTGCGAAGAAGAAATCCTCCCGGGCGCAGGTTGATCGTTTCGTGCAGACCTTCCAGGAGTGGCTCGAAGACGAATGGTCTCCGGATGAGATGCCGGACCTGATCGAGGAAGAGGAAGAACGTGATATCGAGGAGAGAGTCTATTCTCAAGCGCGGAAAAAGGTCATCAAGATCGATACCCTGGGGGTTGTGAGTGTCCAATGAGAAGAGATGCAATATCCATGAATAGAGACGGAAATTCAGGCGTAGCCCTGGTGATGGTGCTGGCTGTTCTGGGGGCCCTGGCCATCGTTGGCGCGCCCTTCGTGGTCTCGATGATGCTTCATGACCGCGCGAGCCAGAGCTTCTCCGGAACCATCAAGGCGCGCCAGGCGGCCGAGAGCTTCCGTAACAGGGCCGTGGCGAAGCTGGAGGCGACCCAGTCGGCTGTCGAGTGGGAGGGAGAATACGAAGAGCTGGAGGAAGAGCGCGAATTGCAGCGGGCCGGCCGCCGCACCAGCATGGTTGGCAGGCGGTCAGCCGCCGGCGGACGAGCCGCGCAGGGAAGCTCTCGCGGGCAGCCCTCCGGCGTGCGCGGCGGCGCGGCAGGCGCGGCGGCGGCGCGCGGCGGCAACTCCCCGTCGAGCTTTTCATCCCGCGGTCCGGCAAAGAAGGACTTTGATACCGCGGATGAGATGGCAGTCAGCTTCCCCGAGACGATCAGCCTGCCTCGCGATGCTCCCGAGGATCCGAATGCCGAGGACCAGGGCGAGGTCAGCTTCAGGGACCCGCGCGGGATCATAGCGTCGGCGGAGGTGGTCGACGAACAGGGCAAGATCAACATCAACACAGCGCCGCCGAACCTCATCGCCAATCTCTTCGGAGTCAGCCGCCTGAGGAGCGAGTTCAGCCCCGGGCACAAGGAGATGAAGCTCGAGGACAGCGGCATGTTCCGCGGCGACACGGATGAGAAAACCCTCGATGGCGCCGTGGTGCTGGTGCATCCCGAGGGCAACACCCAGGCGCTCACCTACAAGGTGAACCGGAAGAGAACGGGGGAGCTCGCAGGGCTCTTTCACGGCAGCTTCCTTTCCGGCGGACAGGAGGTCGATTTCCCGGCCGGGAGCTTCGTCTACGATCTCAAGGGCTGGAAGATCGGCTTCCATCGCTTCTGGTCGGAGCGCTATGGCGGCTTCCATCCCGAGGAGTTGACCCGTTTCCGGGCTGTGGAGTCGATTCGAGAGATCGCCCACTGGCAGATCGCCTCGCTCTTTGTCGGTCGTTTTCGGGGGCAGGGGCTTGATATGGACATGCTCAAGAAGAGCAAGGTGGATACCAGGAACCTCGGCCTCGATCCGTCGATGTTTGCCGACGAGGGCTACAAGATGGAGGTTCGGGAGGTCAAGGCGCTGCAGCGGGCCCGCCAGTCGCTCAGCAAGCTCGGCTTCAAGAACCGCTTCCTGCAGGAGATCGAGGATCGACGCGGACCCTATATGCTTCTCGACCTGGCCGCGAGGCTGCGCGGAGCCAAGAAAAACGAGGCCCGGAAGGTTCGTGAGGAAATCGAGGTGATGCTGGCCGAGGAGAAGAAGTCTCGCAAGGCTCTCAAGATCGATGCCCGCTACCTGGATGGAGCCCTGGAGCACATGGCGGAGGTCTACCAGACCTCCGGTATCGAGACGATCCTTCCGGAAGATCTCGAGTATCATCGCGACGCCCTCACCGTCAGTTCCCGCCTGCCCGCGAGATGGAGCGAGGCCCAGTCTCTCGGCAGCGATCTCTCCACGGCCGGGCCGGAATACAAGATCGTGATTCCCCGCGCGCCGGAGTTCAACCCCGGCACCGTGGTTCGACTGCGCGGCCTGGACGGAAGCGGGCGCTCCGAGTTCAACGTCATCAGCAAATCAGCCGGCTCCCAGACCGGCGGAATCAGCCTGGCCTATCCGCCGCGCGCCTCCTACCGCTCCTACAAGGCGGTCATCGAGGCTCTCCAACGTCACCCTGTGAACGTGAACACGGCCAGTGAGAGGGTTCTGCGGGCGGTGTTTACAGGAATCAGGGGAAAGGACAAGACCCACGTCGTCACTCCCTACGAGGCCGCCAGGCTTGCCATCGACATCCGGGGAAAGGTGCCCCTGAAGGGACACGAAGAATTCTACGCGGCGCTGCAGGCGGCCTCCTCGAGCGGGATTATCGATGAGGAGGACGTGAAGCCGCTCTTTGTCAACGCGGTCCAGCCGACCAACTACCTTCTGCGCCAGTCGACCACCGGTCTGTGCTATTCGACCGCTGATGTCTACACCATCGAGGCGCGGGCGCTGCTTCGTTCACCCGCCGGGTCGGAGCTGGCGGCTTCGCGGTTCCGGGAGATTGTCGATGTGAGCCCCGCGGGCATTCGCCTGGGCGGGCTGGTCAGCCAGGTGGATTATTCCGACGGCATCTTCCTCCAGGATCCGAAGATGACCCCGCGCTTCCCCGAGAACAACCATCGCTTCCGAATCCGGTTCCCGGGAACTCTGTCTCACCTGGTGGAATCCCGCCCGGTGATGTTGAACCGGGGAGAGCTGATCTTTCCGGGGGCGGATGTCTCGACCCTGCGCCTGCTGACGACCCAGACCCCCAAGAACAGCCTGAAGGAGGTTCTCTACGAGGAGGTTCTGAGCTTCGAGGACACCTATGAGGGGCTGGAGCTTGACCGGGGAGAGCCCTACGAGCTCTCGATCGGCGGCGGGGGAGAGGGCGGAGCCAACAATGCCGGTGTGCCGGCCGCAGCGGCAGGCGGCCGGGGAGGCCAGGCGGGCGGCGCGGGAGGAGACCTGACAACAAAACCTGCCGGGGTGGACTTCTGGTTCCGGATGAAGACCTACCCGCAGGCCCGATCCCGCGATGGCTACTATAAGCTGGTCGAAGGAGGCGTCGACCCCGAGCGCAACCGCATGGCCCTGCTCTACGATGACAGCCGGGGACGGGTGCTCTTCAGGATCTACGACAGCTCCTTCCCCGATCCGCTCATGAAGAAGGACAAGGACAACGGATCCTTCCTGCAGATCGAGGCGATCCGCGGGCTCGAGCTCGAGACCTGGTACCACATCAAGCTGGTCTGGGATGGGACCTTCGGAGGCGGGGCGCAGCTCTACATCGATGGAGTTCCGGCCGGTAAGGACAACCTGTCCACCGAGTTGACCACGAGCATTGCCGGCAGCGGCAACATAGCCAGCATCGGCGTTCGCGACGCCAGCCGTTTTCCGACCCAGGGGTCGGTGCGGATCGGCGCCGAGATTTTCGAGTATATCGGCAGGAGCGGCAATTCTCTGCGTGTGCGCCCCCTGCCTCCAAGTCACTGGAAACCTCTGCCGATCACCGGCCTGAGCAACACCGGCGGCGCGAGCGGCTTCCTGCCGCCGGGGGCCGACGCGGGCGCCGCCGACCCCGCGGCTGCCGGGGCCGGTACAGCCTTGCCGGCGAAGACAGACTCGAGATTATGGAACGGACGCGGGTCCATTCCTTCGCCCCACCCCGCGGGTTCCCTCGTCAGCCTGCACGGCTACTCGCTGGAGATCCGCCGCAAGGTGGCTCCGACCGCTAACCAGGGCGCCGCGGGAGCCGCGGCCAACCCCTTCGCCGGCGGAGCCGCCGCGGGAGGCGTGGAACACCAGGTGGCGGATGGAGACTCCACCGAGATGATCTGGGGAACCGGCGGCATGGCGACAGCTGAGCCTCTGAACGCCTGGAATTTCCCACAGGTCGTGCGCGCGGGAATTTACCATTATTTTGACCGGTTCGCGGGGGAGCCTCCGCCCCAGGATCCGAACCAGCCAGGGCGCAACAACCTGCCCGGCGGCGTGGGGGGGAACAATCCCCCGGCGGGACAGGGAGAAGATGAGGAGCAGGGAGGATCGGCGCTCGCCACCACGGGCACCATCGTGGTGCCGCTGTTCAAGCTTCCCACCGCCACCGATCAGCCCGACCTGCCCGGCGGGGTCAATATACCCGGCGGCATCCCCGGCGTTCCCGGGGGCGCGCAGCAGGAGGGGCAGCAGCCTGAGTACACCGGCATGCTCATGGGCTTCGGCCGCACCAGCTCGGATTATTTCCAGTCCAAGGGGATCTGTCATTTCAACGGCCGTAATTACCAGTACCAGCGCATTCCGCTGCCGCCTGAGTATCTCATGGCCCTGAACAAGGACCCCAAGGTCCAGAATCCTCCGGCGATGGGCCTGGAGCTGAAGGGTGCCTATCCTCCGGAGGCCGGGGGCGCTGTAGAGGGGCTCACCGGTGCCGGCGGCGAGGATGGCCAGGGCCCTGTGCAGAACGACGGGCGTGAGCAGCGCCCGGTTATCCAGCTGTCGCTCCTGGCCAACGGTCTTCCCCAGACGCGCTATCCCTCCACGGGAGTCCTCGAGATTCGCGGCATCCCGAGTCCCTGGGAGATGCAGGCGGGCCGTCCGAACGTGCTCGGGCGCCCACTGATGCAGGTCCACCCTGATGACGCGGTTGAGTGGCTCCGCTACAGGGAGGTCTTCCAGAACATGTTCGTCGGCCGGCTTGGCTCGAACTCGAACTTCCGGGGCTACCCGGTTCGCGAGGAGCACAACTACCTGAAGAAGCAGATGGATATTCCCGTCGGCCAGCCGATCCGGCTGGTGATGGAGCTCGGCCAGGGCGGGGCCGGGTGGGGCGACTTCGTCTCCATCACCACCAGCGATCCGCAGGTCTACGAGCCCATGATGAGGCGGGTCTACAGGGCTTTCGAACACGAGGACGGGCGCTTCTTCCTGTCGCTGATCGATGTGGGCAAGAATGGCCAGGAGCTGATGCCTTCGACAGGCCTCTATCGCCACGCCTACTTCCGCGGCATGAATCCCCGCCTGGTGAAGTTCCCATCCTGGGGGCTTCCGGAGATCGCCACCGGCAGCCTGACCCTCTTCGGGGACGCGAAGGCCATGGAGGTCCGCGGAGGCCGGGGCCGGCAGGGCCAGAGAAACCAGAGCCGGTCGGAGAGCCAGCGGGTGGGCGGAGACGAATCCAACGGCATCACCCTCGACGAGGTTCGCAGGTTCGAGAATCGGCGCGTGGCCTACGACCCGACCTATGGCCCCAGGGTGAAGCACGTCCTCGTCCCGCTCAAGGGCGGACGCGTGGAGGTCAGCCGGGGCGGGGCGCAGACGGTCATTGGCGGAGCTATCGCCAAGAACCAGTCCGTCACCCGCTCCAACCCCCTCGATGTGCTGGTCGTTTCGGTGAGCATCGAGCGCGGCCAGCCGAGCATCTTCGCCATGGGCATGGAGGAGGGCGTCATCCGGATCGGCCGGGAGCTCTTCTACTTCGAGGATGCCGAGGGAGCCAAGGGCGGCCAGGCCGGACAGGCTACCCGCGCGAGTCCCCAGTCAGCCGGCTACGATCCATCG
>CAJWMA010000055.1 GCA_913042995.1 uncultured bacterium
CGCCCGCCTCCTCCTCTTCTTTCGCTGGAGACGCCTCGGGCAGGAGGGCGTAGACCTTGATGCCGGCCAGGTCGGTTTTCTCTATGTCCGTGTTTTTTCCACCGGGTGAGGCGGCCGTGAGCTTTCCGGTTGAGAATTGAAGGCCCGTTATCCGTTTCGGGCGCGGGAGGTTTTCAAGCTCGGCGGTTTCCGCTATGGAGCTTGAGGCGCCCAGCTTCTCGAGGGCAGCGGCGAGCTGCTCAAGCCTGGGGCGGGCTTCGCCACTGGCCAGTATGCCGCCGCCGTAGCGAGCACGGGCCATGGCATCGCTGCGGTGCATGCCAAGCTGCTCCTGCAGGGCCGCGGACAGGCCATCGTGATCGGCCGTCGAGTCCGGTGCGAGCACGAGAGAGCATTTCTCAGCTGGCGCTCCGGCGTTGGGCAAGCTCTCCGGCTGTTCGCCGCGAAGTCCAAGGTGGAGGGCGACGATTCCCGCTGTCATCAGGCGATGACGAACGGAATCGAAACCTGTCTGCCGCAGAAGTTCCTCCAGCCTCTCGGGGCCGGGGAAATCCATCACCGAGGCCGGCAGATAGGAATAGGCCTCAGCTCCCTTGGAGCTTCTGGAGAAGACCCGGCCAATCCAGGGCAGCAGAGGCAGGAGGTACAGGGCGAAGAGGCTCCTGAGAAAGGCGCCGCGCGGCGGCGTAAATTCGAGCAACGCGATTCGGCCGCCAGGCTTCAGCACTCTCCTGAGCTCTCTGAGTCCCGCCTCGAGATCGCAGAGGTTCCGGATCCCGAAGGCCACGGTGACCGCGTCAAAGGTCTCGTCCGCATAGGGCAGGTTCAGAGTGTCGGCAACCAGGAGTGAGCAGCGCTCCTCATCGCGCTCGAGGCGTTTGCGTTCACCGATGGCGACCATTTCAGGGCAGAAGTCTGTTCCGATGACATGCCCGCCTGATTCCTTGTCCACATACCCGCTCAGCTCCAGGGCCAGGTCTCCCGTTCCCGTACAGGCATCCAGGATCCTGTCCTCCTTGCGGATCTCCAGCGCAAGGGCTGTTCGTTTTCTCCAGCTGCGGTCCCTGTTCAGGCTGAGCAGATGATTGAGGAAGTCGTAGCGCCTGGAGATTCCGGAAAACATGTTCCGGATCCGGTCGCGATCTCTCGATAAGTTGACTTCTGGAGGTTGTTTTGTTGAAGACTTGGGCATCGGGCTGCGTCATACTTAAACGCGGAGTGTGGGCCTGCCGCTGTCCTTTGAGATTCGCGGCGGTATTCGCAGGAAGTCAAGTATCCTAACCCATGCGGAGGAAACATCCATGAGGCAGGGAGCGGCAAGACCTGTTGATCCAGGGCGGGACCTACCGGTTTTTTTTCGATGGGCGTTCCGGGGCGTTCTGGTCTGCCTTTTCCTCGGCGTAGTCAATGGTCTCTTCGCTGTTGAGGTCAAGCCTGCCGCTGGAGCCGGCGAGGTGGTCAAGCTTGGCGGCGTCGAATGGCTTGGAATCGAAGACGGGATCGAGAGAATCCGCCAACGCTACCAACCAGCTCTGGTATGGTACGCGGGGAGTTCTTCTTCTGATGGGCTGGGGCTGTTGAAGAGGCTGGAGAGTTCATCTTTTCGCCGCCTGTTTTCCAAGTATGTTCTGATCCGGGTTACGTCAGCTGACCTGGGCAAGAGGTATTCACCCAGGCCGAATGGTCCGCGTCCGCGAAAGGCCGTCAAGAAGAAGGCGCCTGCCAGGCCTGCGCTGAAACCTG
Source organism: uncultured bacterium (assembly GCA_913042995.1). Lineage (GTDB taxonomy): Bacteria > Planctomycetota > UBA8108 > UBA8108 > UBA8108 > UBA8108. The sequence continues at coordinate 1,744 of CAJWMA010000055.1, forward strand.
CTGAAAAACAAGCCACCGTGGGTGAGGAGCTGCGCCTTCCAGCCCGCGAGCCAGCCCTGGTCGTGCTTGATTTTCGTGAACGTCTTGTCGAACGCTATGACAACGAGCTGCCCGGAAGGGATACCCTGAGCTCGCGCCTGAAGAAGATTCTGAAGATCAGCGAGTACTACGCGCGCCAGAGCCGACCCATCGAGAAGTTGCTGCTCGACTCAAAGGAGGCCCAGAAGCTCGGCAATCAACGTACGGCTGTCCTCAAGGTAAGGGCTCTCGAGGATCCCGGTCTTCGCAAGAAGATGGACCCGGTGCTTCAGTCCTGGGTCGCGACCATGATCAGGGACTATCGGCAGGAGGCGAGGAAGGCCCTCGACAAGGCGATCGCTCTCGAGAGGGAAGGGGATAAGCTTAAATCCGACAGTGGCCTGAAATACACCAAGGCGATTGATGCTTTTGAGAAGATCGCCAAGGACTATCCGTTCAAGGATATCGTGGTGGAGGCTAACAGGCACTCGGGCGAGATTCTCAGGAAGATGACTGGCTTTGGCAAGAAGCCTTTTTGAGATCAAGGTTGGAACTCCTTCCATGAATTCCAGGTCGTCAACTCATGGGGAGAATCCGCTTCCTTCTACGGAGTTCGAGAATCCTCTCTCACAGGGGCTCGATTCGAAGACCGCGCGGGAAATTGTGGGGATCATCCATAACGAAGATCGAAAGGCGTGGGAGGCTCTCGACTCCGAACTCGGGACCATCGCGGCCGTGGTAGATGCGGTGGCCGGAGCCTTTGAGCGCGGACGGCGCCTCATCTATCTTGGGGCAGGCACCAGCGGACGTCTCGGAGTTCTTGACGCATCTGAATGTCCGCCCACCTTTGGTGTAGACCCGGGCCTGGTCGAGGGCTTTATCGCCGGTGGAGATGGAGCTCTTCGAGAGGCCGTTGAGGGAGCCGAGGATTCTGTTGAGGGAGGAGCCCGCCTGGTCAGCGATGCCCTGGTCGGCGAGGGTGATGTCGTCTGCGGTATCTCTGCCAGCGGCAGGACTCCCTTTGTCGCGGGAGCGCTCGAGGAGGCTCGCGGCCGGGGGGCGGTGACGGTGCTTGTCGCCGCCGATGGAGGTCTTCGTGAGACAGCTGAGCCACCTCCCTGGGATCACCTGGTCATTCTCGATGCCGGACCCGAATGCGTAGCCGGCTCGACCAGGATGAAGGCCGGCACGGCGACAAAGATGGCGCTGAACATGATCACCACGGGGGCCATGGTTCGTTGGGGAAAGGTCTACGACAATCTCATGGTCGACCTGGTGGCCAGCAATACCAAGCTGATCGATCGGGCTAGAAGGATCGTCGAGCAGCTGGGTGAGGTGGATTCCAGGGAGGCTCTCGAGTTGCTTGAGTTGGCGGAGGGTGGGGTCAAGCTGGCTGTGCTGATGGCGAGGAAGGGCATAGGACCGGATCGCGCCAGGGCTCTCCTGGGGAGCCATAAGGGCCATCTACGCCCGGCCCTTGAAGAAAACCTCGATTCCGGAAGTTCGTAAACCCAGCTGGGATAATGGACTTGCGGTATTTCTTTCCGCCGCGTTGGACGCTTTGGTCGGCTCGTGCTATCCTGATGCATTGAAACGTACTTTGCTCCTTAACCAGCTTTCTGGAGAGGATTTCGCAATGCCTGTCTATGAGACACTTACTGCAGAGGCCTTTACCCCGAATTGGAAGGGTGAGATCGCTGTCAGGGTGAATGACATTCTGCGCCGCCGCAAAGTTCTGTTCAGTGATAAGCTGGAGGAGATTTCGCGTTTTATCGAGAGGGGTCTTGGAAAGGCTCTTCCTTCCGAGAGCCTGAAAAGCTCGCTCAAGAACCTGGTCCAGTCCTTGAGGAAACGCCAGGGGGAGATTGACGCGGGCGGGGAGCCGGTTCTTGCCGAGCTCGATGTGTTTTTCGAGCAGATTGTCCGCTGTCGGGACGACAACCAGATTGAGCAGTATTCGACCTATCTCTTCAAGGTCGAAATGGATCTGAAAATCTGAGCGCGATTGTTGTGAGGTTGTTGCCGTGAGGCGATTGTCTTTAAGGCGATTGTCTTAAGGCGACGGTTTTGAGGCGTTGGCCTTTCCTGCCGGTGCATTTCTCGATTTGAGCGCGCGGGAAAAAACCGGGGCGAAGAGAAGGAAGAGAAGAATGCGCGGATCTGCGGGTGGATTTCGCACCGCTACCGCGCAGGGGTTATCGCAGAGCGGCCTGGCGGCTGTCGTTTAGGGAAAAGAGTGAGGTGAACCATACAATGAAGATGCTGAAAAATATCGGGGCTGGCGCACTCGTTCTCCTGGCCGGCATTGGTGGGTATTTCCTGTTCAGCTGGAACGGGATTGGCGAGAAGGTGGCTGAACACGGGCTCAGGATCGGCAAGGTTGAGGAGGAGGGGCAGCGTCACCAGGTGAGGATCGGCGGCAACGAGAAGGACATCGAGATTCTCAAGGGCGAGGTAGCCGAGGCCAGGAAGGAGCTCGTTGAGATCCAGGGGCAGATGAAGGAGACCCGGGGGAGGCTTGGTGCGGCCGAGGCTGAGTTGAAGAAGACGCAGGAGAGCTCCGCGAGGAACGAGGGCAAGGTGGGTGAGCTCAGCCGTTTGGTTGACAAGATCTCCCGGGAGCAGGCAAACCTGGCCGGGGAGCTCGCGCGCAGATCTCTGAAGGTCCAGGCTCTGGGAGAGAGCCTGAAGCAGCAGGAACGGATCAACCTCGACTTTGACCAACGCCTGCGGATGCTCGAGGACAAGGCTGGTTTGAAGCCGCCTATCCCCTGAGGCTGAAAAGTCTGCGGGTGTTTACGGTGGCCGCCTCGTCAATTTCCAGTGGGGGGATCCCGAGGAGCTCCGCCAGGAAGTCCCGGGTGAGCGCGGTATAGGCGGGCTCGTTGCGTTTTCCCCGGTGCGGATGCGGCGGCAGGTAGGGACTGTCGGTCTCCAGCAGCAACCGGTTGAGCGGAACCACCGCTGCCGCCTGCTGGAGACGCTGGGCGTTTTTGTAGGTTACGTTGCCCGCGAAGGAAATGTGGAAGCCGAGGGCCAGGCCTCGCTCCGCCTCCGCGGGGCCTCCCTCAAAGCAATGGAAGACGCCCGGAGGAATCCTGTCACGAGCTTCCAGGAGCTCGAGCAGGGGGTCGATCGCTTCTCGGCAATGAAAAATAACCGGGAGGCTGAGTTCCACGGCGAGGTCGAGCTGGTCCTGGAGGATCCCGGACTGGGCCTCAGGGGGAACCGTATCCCAATAATAGTCCAGGCCTATTTCCCCGACGGCGACCACCTCTTCCGGATGGGCAAGGATGAGCTCTCGGAGACCGGCCAGCGCGGCTTCCAGGTCGTCAATGGGGGATTGGGGATGAATTCCGGCGCTGGCGAAAAAGTCGGCGTGCTCCCTGGCGAGCGCAATCGCCTGGGATGTTGTCTCGAGGTCAATCCCGATATTGATGATCGATTTTACGCCAGCCTCGCGGGCTCTCCGGATCACGGTCTCGCGATCTTCGTCGAACTCTTCAAGGTAGAGATGAGCATGGGAATCGATCATGTCGCCTGTCTCAGCTGAAATCTTTCATCGGCTCAGGGTTCGAGGACCCAGCCTCTGCCGTCGCGATAGTCAGCCTTCGTGATGGTTTCGCGCAACTTCCTGATAAAGGCCAGCGCGCCTTCTCTGTCCCGGCCCGGGGGATGGAGGGCGTAGAGACGGCTGTTCAGAACGGCTGGAAAGAGAGCGGTGAGCGCTCGCTGAAAGAGAAGAGCGTCGCCATGATATTCCAGCGAAAGAACCAGCAATTCCCCAAGGGGCTTTTTCAGGCCTCGGTTGGCCGACCAGGCCAGGTAGAAAACGCGCGGAGCGATGTTGCCGTCGGAGTTCAGGGCGGCAAGGTCTCTCTCGTCGAAGCTGCTGACATGGTCCAGGAGAGTGGAGACGAGAGCCTGGTTTTTGCCGGACTTTCCCGCCTTCGTGATCAGCAGCCGCCGCGCTCTTTTCTGCTGGTCGGTCGACAGGGCGTCGGTGCCAAGAAAGCCGGCCAGCGCCTGGAAGTGCTGGTCGATAGGGATGCGGGGCCTGTTCATCTGTTCGAGAAGTTTCCGAGCCGCGTTGGCCCTGATGTATTTCAGTAGTTGGGGAGCCGGGGAGGAGATGGAGAATTCCTGTTCGCCCTTATTTCGCAGATTGCAGACCACTCGCACCGTCCCCTTCTTGTCGGAGAATTCTTCAACGGTGAGGTCGACAATCCAGTCGCTTGAAGGCTGGAGCTGGTAGATACGCACTGGGGAGGAGGGCGCCGGCTCTTTGCCGGTATTTTTCGCTCTGCGCCCCTGGAGTCCGGCCAGGAGAGTTCCGAGCTCAGCGCGCGCGGCCTCGGGAGCCTGGGTGAGCTGAGCCTGGAGGGAGATATGGGTCAGGTGCCCCTGGTCGAGAAAGATACATCTGCTGAGGACAAAGGATTCGGCTCGTACAGCCTCGGTTATGGAGCGGCTGCCGATTCTCAGGAAGGCGGCGCCCTGATCGTTATTCACCGAGGCTCTCTGTTCGCTCGAGGTTCCACAGGACGTCAGCAGCAGCAGGGCGACGATAGCTGAGAGCTTTCCACTAACCGGGAGAAGGCTGGCGACGAGGCCGGAAAAGGAGGCAAGTCGTTCCTCTCGTTCGACCATTTTCATCGGGATACCTTTTTGCTGCCGTGGGAGGTTTCGCATGGCGAACCTGTCGAGGCCTCAGATCGTATTGTCTTCCTGAAGGCGTAGTCCTTCAGCCCTGGATTTTCTGAAGTAGTCGATCATCTCCAACCGCGCCGCGGAAGCTTCGTCGAGGATAAAGGTTACATCTGCGTGCATCTGCAGCGCGCTGCCGGGCCAGAAGCTCGAGATGGGACCCTCGACGCTGGCCTTGACGGCCTCCGCCTTCTTCTCTCCGTAGGCCTGCAGGAGGATGCATTTGGCGTCCAGGATAGTGCCGATTCCAAGAGTGCTTGCAACCTGTGGCTGTTCGGATGGATCTTCGTAGAATCTCGAATTGTCGCGCAGGGTTTTTTCAGTCAGCGTCTTGATGCGGGTTCGCGAGGCGAGCGAGGAGGTGGGCTCATTGAAGCCGATGTGGCCGTTTGAACCGATTCCCAGCAATTGGATGTCGATTCCCCCAGCCTGGAGGATCTCCTCCTCATGCTGCCTGCATTTCTCGCCCAGCTCCGGTCCCTCGCTTGGCGGGAAGTGAATGTTTTCAGCCGGGATGTTGAGGCCAGTGAAGAGATGCTCCCGCATGAAAGCCCGGTAGCTCTGGGGATGGTCTCCGGAAAGGCCGCAGTATTCGTCGAGATTGAAGGTGCGCACAGCGGAAAAATCGACCCCATCGTTTTTATGGGCTTCGATGAGGTGCTGGTAGACACCGATCGGAGTAGAGCCAGTGGCGAGCCCCAGGACCAACTCGGGCCTGTCCTCGAGCGCGCTGAGGATCTTCTCAGTGACGATCCGGGCGCCTTCTTCTGGATCTTTACAGACAACGACTTGCATGACGGGTTCTCACATCTCCCAGCTTGCTGATGATCGATTGTTTCATGGGCGGGAGGCCTGCGTATTATGCGAACTGTCAGGGCCGCTGGCAATGGTTAAGGTTGCTCTTGCGTGGCCTGCGGTCTGGGAATTTCGGGCGCCCGGCCGGGCGGCTCAGCGTTTTAGCCAGAAGGTCGGCAGCAGGAGTATGAGGAGACTGTAGATCTCGAGTCTTCCCAGGAGCATGCAGAATGCCAGGGCGATCTTTCCGATGGGATGGACGAAGGCGTAGTTCTTGACCGGGCCTACATTTCCGAGTCCAGGACCGATCGAGTTGAGCGCGCTCAATGAGGCCGATGCCGCGGTGTCGAGATCCATGCTCCATTCCTGTCCTGTCGGAACCGGGGGCACCGGCGCGTCCGGAGGACTGTGGGGCAGGACGCACATGATCACCGTGCAGAGAACCAACGCGACGATGTAGAGCGAGATGAAGCCCATGACTCCCCAGATGATGGAGTCATCGATAGATTTTTTGTCGATCGAGATGGGTTTGACAAGGTTAGGTATCAGCAGGCGGCTGCATTCCCTGGCCATGTGCTTGAAGAGCACGAGTATCCTGATGATCTTGAGTCCGCCGGCGGTCGAGCCGGCGCATCCTCCGATGGCCATCATGATGACGATCAGGGATTTGCTGAAGAGCGGCCATTGGTCAAAGTCAGCCGTTCCGAACCCGGTCGTTGTCAGCATGGCGACCACCTGGAAACCGGCGTAGCGCAGCATCGAGGCAAAGCCCGGCTCCACCTCGGCCCCGGTGGTCGTTCTAATGGCCTCTTGCGTCCACCACAGGTTGCAGGAAATGAGAATGGTGGCTGCGGCGAGAACCAGGAGATAGATCCTGAGCTCCGAGTTTTTCCAGAAGCGCTGGAAATCCAGGTTGAGGTAGACCTTGTATTGCAGGGCGAAGTTAAGGCCCGCGAGGATCATGAAGAGCGTGATGATGCCTTCGATCCACCCATTTTGATAGCCGCCAACACTCGCATTGTTGGGGGAGAATCCACCCGTGGCCGTGGTGGCGAAGGCGTGATTGATCGCATCGAAGAAATCCATATCACCGGGGTACATCAGCAGCACTGTCTCGAGGGCCGTCAGGCCGGCGTAGAGAAACCACAGGCGGCTGGCGGTTTCCCGGATGCGCGGGGCGAGTTTCTCGCCGCCTGAGAGGCCGGAGGCCTCAGCTGAGAACAGCTGCATTCCACCAAGCGCCATCTCGGGAAGGATCGCGACCGAGAGCACGATGATTCCCATGCCTCCGATCCAGTGGCTGAGAGACCTCCACAGCAGGATGCTCTTGGGGGCCGCCTCGATGTTCGTAAGCACAGTCGCTCCCGTTGTGGTGAAGCCGGAGGCCGATTCAAAGATGGCCCCGGCGAGATCCGGTATGGAGCCGGTGAGCAGGAAGGGGACGGTTCCCCAGGCGATCATCAGTGTCCACACGAGGCCCACCATGAGGAAGCCCTCCCTGCGCGACAGGTTAGGGAGATCCTCCTCTCCGTAGTTCTTCTTGTATTGCTGGCGGAGGTAGGCTCCCAGCGCCACCATGACCGTCGCGGGCAGGAGCCATCCCAGCAGCGACTTCTCCACCGGGTGGGAGGTCTCCGATAACAGGTCCACAAGGAGGGGGACCAGGAGGACCCCTCCGAAGAACAGGTGAAACTTGCTGAAGAATCTCAGCAGGTAGGGTGACCGCATCATTTTTTCTCCGGCAGTTCAGCCGCAGCCAGGTAAGGAGCAGACGAAGAAATCCAGCGCTCCTGCATGACAATAATATGCCCTACTTGGAATCGGGAGCGAAGAGTTTCTCGACGGTCTTGATATCCTTCGTCTTGACGCTGAGGATCACGTGATCACCGGGATTGATGATCGTGTCTCCCCTGGGCAGCTCCGGTTCGCTGCTGTCTCCTCTCAGGATCGCCCCGATCATGGCTCCCGCCGGGATTCGCTTCTTTTCGTTCAGCTCCGACATGGGCGTTCCACAGACCTTGTCGTTGCCTTCCGGCGGAATCTTGAAGTCCAGGATCTCTATCTCGTTGTCGCCGAGAACGATGGTGTCTGTCATATTCGATGTGAGGTTGACCCTGCGAACCTCCTCGAGAATTCTCTGGGCCAGGGCTCTCTGCGGGCTGATGAGGCTGTCGACGCCGGCCTGGTAGGCGATGGGGGCGAACTTGAAGTCATCGACCCTGCAGATCACCTGGCGGGCTCCGAGGTGTTTGGCGTACATGCTGATGAGGAGGGCGGTCTCTTCCTGCTTGAGCAGAACAGCTACCGCGTCTTTTCCTTCCGCCTCGACCTGTTCCCGGATGATGTCGATCTGGGTGGCATCGTATTGCATGACGGTGGTTCGCTTGAACCGGGACGCGGCCCACTCGGCGCGTTGCTGGTCAGATTCGATAATGGTCGGAGAGTAGCCGATCTGCTCGAGATGGCGGGCGGTGTGGTAGCCAATCGTTCCGCAGCCGACGATGAGTATCTGGTGGACCTCCTGCTTGGGGAAGCCGAAGAACTCGAGATATTCGTCAACCTTGTCGTTTACCGTCAGCGTGAAGACCTGGTCGTTTTCCAGCAGCTCGGTATCGCCATCCGGGATGATGAACTCGGACTCGCGCTGGATGGCGATCAGGTTGCCGGGCTCGGGGATCTGGCCCTTCAACTCGCTCAGCTTCTTCTCGATCCCGGAGAAGTGATCCTTGACGGAGTTCTCGATCAGTACCAGGCGCCGATCATGGAGGAACTGGTGAGAGGAGAGCCCGGGGCTCTTCAGCATATTGCCGATCTGCTGGGCGACAGTGTCTTCCGTTCCAAGAACCAGGTCGATTCCCATGTCCTTGGCGGCGCCTTCTTTCTCTCCATTGCTCTCACTTTCGGGCTCTTCCTCGCCTCCCGCTTCGTCAGGATCTTTTTTCTTCTTCTTCTTCTTTTTCTTCTTCTTGTCCTGTTTCCGGTCTTCTTCAGTCAGCTTGAAGTTTTCATCAGAATAGGTACTGTCGCGCATTCCGGCGATGGTGATCGGATCGCCGAGTTTTTTCGCTTTCATGCAGCTGAGCATGTTCACCTCGTCGAGATTGGTGACGGAGATGAAGAAATCAGCCTTTTCGATGCCGGCCTCCTCGAGGGCGCTGGTGCTCGAGCCATTGCCGTTCACGGCGGTGATGCCATCGAGCTTGTTCACCTCTTCGCAGGCAGCTTCGCTGCTGTCGATGACCGTTATGTGGTGGCCTTCTTGAGCCAGGATCCGGGCGAGATAGGTTCCTACCTCGCCAGCTCCGACGATGATCAGATTCACTTCTGGAATATTCCTTCGTTTTTCCCGGGCCCGTTAGCCAACTCTGAACGGGCAAGGATACAGGCACTTTTTGTGCCGACCCCAACAAAATACAGGTAGACGAGCGATGTGCAAGAGAGTCTGCAAAGAACCTCTGAAGAATCAAAAAAATGCTTAAACCGGTAATGGGTGGTTTAGAATAGTTGACTCAAGTCCTTATATTTCAATTAGTTTGGAGAATCTCAGGGCAATGGCGAAATTACTCATCATCCTGGTTTTGTCGACATTATTCATCAGCACGGTGACTTTTGTGCTCGTTATTGAAGGCAGCGAAGAGCCCCAGAAGGCTTCCCAGGCGGAAAAGAGACCAGATCCTGCGGCTGTGCTGGGGCCTCAGCTGAAGGGTATTTCTACCGCTGTTACCCGGCTCAGCTCTGACCTGGGTAAGCTCAACAGTTCGCTCAAGCTCCAGTTGACCCAGCTCGACCGCAGGGTGGAAGCTCTCGACGCCAGGGTCAAGGCGCTCTCCGAGCCGGTGGAGGAAGAGCCTGAGGAGAATACCGGGGATCGAAAATTTGACTCTTCCGAAGCGCCGGAGAAAGAATAGGCAGGGTGTTACCCTTCTTCGAGAGGCGAGTGAATACTCGAAACTTGCAGGAGCTTCAATTACTGTAGAGGGGAAATGTGGGAACCAATGCAAAAGCGGAGGATGTCGGAAATGAAATTCAGCCTGAAATTTGCCGTGATAGTTCTCAGCCTGGCGGTCGTTTATCTGTCGGCTGCTGGTTCCCTCCTGGCCCAGGATGGTACGGCGGACGCTTCCAAGCCGGCGCCTGAGCCTGAGTTCAAATCTGAGAAGTACAAGGAGTCCTACGACAAGGGCAAGGAGGAGTTCGAGGCGGGAGAATACAAGGATGCGTCCAGGTCTTTCAAGAAGGCCCTGAGCGGAGCCAGGACCAAGGAGGACAAGGCCCAGGTGAATAAATGGATCCTGGGCTGCAAGGGTTCGTCTGTCCTGAAGAAAATTGAGCAATACAAGAAACGCAATCTCTGGAACGAGGCCTATGACCAGCTTCTCATCGCGCTTCAGCGTTATGGAGAGACTCCCATCAGCGGGCCTTTGATGAAGCTCTTCACAGACCTCGAGGGCGCCCTGTTCCTGGAGATCGAGAATTTTAATTTCGCCAATACGAGCCTCTATTCCGCGAAGTACGGCAAGAGCTTCGTCAAGGATCCAGCCTATCTCGCCAACGGCACCCAGTGCCTGCGCTGGCAGAACACCAGGGATGGCAAGCCCGGCATGTTGAAGATTACCAATGTTCCGAGGAACTGGAGCCAGTTCAAGTCGATCGAGTTCTGGATCGCGCTCCAGGTCTCCGCCATTCCCGAGGCTGTGGTGATGTCGGCCGGCGGCGCCAAGAAAAAAGGTACGGCCGCGAGAACGGTCGCTCCTAGAGGGCAGGCGGTACGAACTTTTCTTATCAGCAAGGTGCCGATCAAGAAGACAAAAGCCTGGCAATACGTCCGGATTCCTCTCGCCTCCCTTAAATCTCAGGGCGGGGCTACCCTGGAGGCTGTCACAGATTTCAGAATCCAGGTGCCCGGGGGAAAGACCTTTAACTTCCTTGTTGACGACATTCGCCTGCGAAAGAAAAATCCCCAGCAGGCCGCGGGAGGCCCCAGGAAGCGTTAATCGACAGTGCCCGGCCGAGATACCGATCTACAGCACCTCGGGGAAGACCGGGAGGGGGCTCCCGGAGCGATAGCGCCGCCGGTCTACAGAAGCTCCCTTTTCTCCTTTCCTGACTCGAAAAGTCTCGGGGAGGTGCTGCGCGGAGAAAAAGACGGTTATGTCTATACCCGGGTAGCCAACCCCACCATCGACGTGCTCGAGAAGAAGGTGGCCGCGCTAGAGGAAACCGCCGGGGCTATCGCGTTTTCTTCAGGTATGGCGGCGGTCAGCGCGGTGCTCTTCAGCTTCCTGCGCGCCGGTGATCATCTTGTGCTCTCCGCCAGCGCCTACGGACCGACCCTCTCGATGGCCCGGGACATGATCGAGCCGTTGGGGGTGGAGGTCAGCCTGGTCGATCCTTCCGAGCTCGTCGCATTGGAGGATCATCTCAGGGAGAACACCCGCCTGGTCTATCTCGAATCGCCGGCAAGTCTCACCTTCGAGCTGACGGACCTGGGGGCCGTGGCCGAGGTCGCAAGAGCCCATTCGATTCCCACGGTGGTGGATAATTCCTGGGCGACCCCGATCTACCAGAAGCCTGCCCGGTTCGGAATCGATCTCAGCCTGCACTCGGGGACGAAGTACCTCTCGGGGCATTCCGACCTTTTGCTCGGGATGGTCGCGGGCAGCGGTGAACTCATCGAGCGGGTTCGAAAGACGGCTGTCCTGCTCGGCGGCTGCGTTTCTCCGGACGATGCCTTCCTCGCGGTTCGCGGCCTGAGAACCCTCTCCCTGAGGATGCAGCGCCACCAGGACAACGGGCTCTTTCTCAGCCACAAGCTCATGGACCATCCCCGGGTGCTGGAGGTCCTGCATCCGGCCAATCCCTTCTTCCCCGGACACGGGATCTATCGCAGCCATTTTTCCGGAGCCAGCGGCCTCTTCTCCTTCCTGTTGGATGGAGAGCCGGAGCGCTTTTGCGATGCGCTGGAGCTCTTCCTGCTGGGGGTTTCGTGGGGGGGCTTCGAGAGTCTCGCCCTGCCCTCTTCGATCCTGCCGGAGGTGGCCAGGGGCAAGGGAGTTCGGCTCGACCTGCCGCGGAACCTTGTGCGGTTGTCGGCGGGGTTAGAGGATCCCGAGGATCTCTGGGAAGATCTGCAGCGGGGCTTCGCGGCGCTGGATTAGCCCGCGTCTTCCTGTACCGGTTCGGCGGCCGCGCGCGGGCGGAAGATGCTGGAAAAGAACCCCCGTATCCAGCCCGGCAGATCTTCGATGATGGTTACCGTCGTTGGCAGCAGGATCGAGGTGAGGAAGGTAGAGATGGTGATTCCGCCGATGATGACCAGCGCCATGGAGTAATAATAGGTCCCCCCGAGTGCCGGGCGCTGGATGATGATCGGGATCAATCCGAGAATGGTGGTCAGCGCGGTCATCAGGATGGGCCGCAGGCGCTCTCTACCGCCGCGGAGCATGGCCGCCTGGCGTGAACTGCCCTTTCGCTGGTAGGAGTTGATATGTTCGATGAGCACGATGCCATTGTTGACGACGATGCCGATCAGCAGCAGCAGGCCGACGGATGCGGGCCGGTCGAAATCCGTTCCGGTCAGGTAGAGGGTCCACCAGGCTCCCGAGAGAGCGAAAGGCAGGGCGATCATCAACGCGATGGCCCGCTGTACAGACTCGAAGAGGCCGGCCATGACCGCGAAGATAAGGATCAGGGCGAGGATGAGGCTCTCGGCGAATTCCCAGTAACGCTCCTGTTTCTTTTTTGTCTCTTTGTGAAAGTTCCAGGTGTAGCCCGGGGGAAGCTGGATATCGGCCAGGGCCTCTTCGATAGCCTCGGTGTAGTCCTCGGCCGTCTGCCCTTTCTGGTAGTGGCCTCCGACCCAGATACTTGTCAGGCGGTCTTCGCGCTCGATGCGGTAGCGTCCGCGGCGCCGGTTGACATCGGCGACGGCGGCGATGGGGACCTTCCTGCTTCCAGAGGAGACAATCGGCAATTGCTGGAGCTGGGAGAGGCTCTCGGTTTCTTTTTCATCGAGGGTCAGGCGCATCTCGCGTTCGCCGTAGGGAGTCCTGAACCTGGACAGGTGCCTTCCCCGGAAGGTGAGGCCCACGGTTTCGGCCACAGCCGACGCTGAGACGCCGTAGCTGGAGGCGGCCTCCCGGTTGAACTCGAGATGGAGCTCGGTCTTCTCTCTTTCATGGGTTGACCAGGTGTGTTCCAGGCCCTCGATCTCCCTGAATCGATCCCGCATCTTCTCGGCCCAGATCTTGATGACCTCGATATTTTCACCCGTGACCTGGACTCCAACCAGCCTGCGGTGGCCGCCCCTTCGGTAGGAGACCTTCGGCTCGGCAAGCTTGAACTCGAGACCCGGGATCGGGGGGAGCAGCTTCTCGACCCGGTTGCGAACCTTCTCGATGTTGGCCTCGTTGACCATCCCATCTTTGAGGTAGATACGGGTCATGGTGTGGTGCTCACTCCAGTAGCTGTAAATATTCTTGGCGAGCAGCTCCTCTCGATGGGGTTCGAGGACAGCCTCGACCTTGTTGATCATCTTCTCCCGCGCCTGCATGCTGGTGCTTTCAGAGTAGTCGTAGCGGATCTCGGCGTACGAGGCTATCCGGGCGTGTCCGAAGTCCATGTCGACAGTCGACCAGGGGTAGTAGGTCGAGACGCCCATGGCCGCGAGGATCAGCGGGGCCAGCCACCTGTTGCGGAGGTTGAACTTCAGCAGGCGCACATAGCGCTTCTCCAGCCATAGAATCCACGCCTGTTTTTTACGAACCCGGGCCTTGATGACCCAGGAGGTTGCCAGCGGGATAAGGGTCTGGGAGATAAAGAGCGATGCGAGCAGGGTAATGCAGATCGTGATGCCGATCTCGGAGAGAAAGATATTGAGCTCGCTGGATTTGTTGAAGACCAGCGGGAGGAAGGTGATCACCGAGGTCAGCGTCGCGGCGATGACCGCGGTGGAGACATCGCTGGCTCCAATACGGGACGAGGCTTTGCTGTCGTAGCCCTTCTCCTGGTAGCGGAAGATGCTCTCGATAACGACCACCGCGTTGTCTACGAGCATGCCGATGCCGACGATCAGCCCCAGGAGGCTCAAGGTGTTGAGTGATGTGTCCTGGCTCCACATGAAGGCGCAGGTGACGATGAGGGAGAAGGGGATGCACAGCACCGAGATCAGGGTTGTCGAGAACCTGCGCAGGAAGATGTAGAGCACGATGCTGGCTAGCAGGGCGCCGTAGATACCGCTCATCAGCAGGTCCTTGAGGGTTCGCCTGATCTCCGCTCCCCGGTCCATCCAGACAAGGAAGCCGCCTTCTTTTACGAGCAGATCCTGGAGCTGGGGGTCCTGTTGCAATTCGCGGATCCGGACCTGCAGCGCCTCACAGACCTCGGGGACATTGGCCTTGGGCTCTGCGCTCATGGAGATCCCGATCGCGGCTTTTCCGTTGAGGTGGCGCGCCTCTCGATGCTCGCGTTCCTGGAAGGTGACCTCGGCGATGTCTCTCAGGCGCAGGCCATCGCCTCTGAGGGCAAGATCCCGAATGTGTTCCACATCGGAATAGGCGCCGGTCATGCGCAGCTGGTAAACCTGGTCTGAATCAGTGAGTTTTCCAAGCGACTGGTCGAAGTTGTTCGCATCGATGAGCCTGCGGACATCACGGATGCTGATGTTGTGGGCCTCGAGGTCCGCAAGACGGAGGTTGACCCGCACCTCGCGCGGAGAGATGCCCTCGAGCTTCACCTGGGCGACGCCGGGTACTCTCTGCAGCGGGCGCACGATTCGGCGATCGACAATGTCGTAGGCGTTTTTCGGGTTGTGCTTGAAGCTGAGCCGGCCCTCCAGGATGGGGTCTTCGGCATCCTTGTCGTCCCAGTCATCCATGACGGATATTTCCTGGATGTCTTCGGGGAGATCTCTGCGGATTCGGTCGAGCTTTTCCCAGATCTCCACCTTGGCGAGATGGATGTTGGACCCCCATTCGAATTCGAGGCGAATGATCGAGCCCCAGTCCTCTGAGCGTGACCAGATTGTCTTGATCCCATCGAGGGACCCCATCGCGTCCTCGATCGGGCGCGTGATCATGTACTCAACCTGTTCGGGAGCCGAGCCCGGATAGCGAACCCTCACCATGACCTCGGGCTCCTCGAAATCCGGCATGAAAGCCAGCGGCAGCCGTGTTAGCGAGATGCCGCCGAGAACGACGATGCTCACGAGGATCATCAGCATGGTGACATGGCGGCGGATGGCGAGCTCGGGAAGGGTCATGG
>CAJWMA010000056.1 GCA_913042995.1 uncultured bacterium
CCGCCTTGATTTCCCCCGTGCTCAGGTGCCTGTCCTTGTCCTTGTCCCCGGCTCGCAAAAAACGACCGAAGAGGCCGGAGAGCGCCCTGGGCACCTCCCGTGAGGAAACGGTCCCATCCGAGTTCCGGTCGTAACGCTCGACCCATGTAGACGGATCCCCGTAGCGTTTCGTGAAGCTTCCCTGGGTAGCCTGCTGACGTTGAAAGCTCCGCGCCGAGCTATCCGTGGAGACAATCTCGAACTGGCGCTGGCTGGCTTCGCTGCCTTCCTTACGCCGAATCCGCAGGCGAGGAAAGAAGGCGGCAAGCTGGTGAAACTCTTCGCGCTTCCAGCGGTCATAGGGATGGTCATGGCATTGGGCGCATTGCAGCTGGATACCCAGGAAGATTCTCGATGTCTCAGCAGCCAGCTCGTTGGCCTCTCCCATCTGGGCCAGCACCAGGCCGGTCTGGCCATTGGTGTTGATGTCGCCTGTGGCTGTCAGAAGGTCGACCGCGATCTTATCCCAGCCGCGGTCACCCTTGAGCTGATCCCTGATCCACCTGCGCAGCTGTTCACGAACAATGCCAAAGCGCTGGTCCTGGGACCTGTAGGCGATCACATCCCGCCAGTAGCGTCCCCAGGTTTCAGGATACTCTTCACTGGCAAGCAGGGAGGATATCCTCGATGAGCGCTTCGAGGGATCAGGATCGAGCGTAAAGAGTGTCAGCTCATCGGCGGAAGGAACCTTACCGGCAAGATCGAGACTCACTCGGCGAAGAAACTCTTCATCAGAAACAAGGGTTGTCGTCTCGACCTTTTCAGCCTTTAAAGCCTCGGAGATGATTCGATCGACCCTGTCCGCAACCCCGCGGGGACTGTAGTCCTCACCAAAAAGGCGGCTGGTAAATCCAAGAGCCGCAAAGACTGTAAGCACGGCGCACAGAAAATTAACGATCGCTGCCGGTTTCCGCATAGGTAATCAACCTTTGATAAAAGTCGGCTCCGAACTGCATTCTGGAGCCGTTTCCTTAAACCCCCCAGCCAATCAATAGTTTCTCATATTAATCGACCGGACACCAAGGAGAGATTCCACCTGCAGTTGCAGAGATGAACCTGGGGCATCCCCCTAAGTACTTCAATCCCAAGCAGATCGGTATCAGCCGCCTAGTCGAGCTCACGGCGGAGTTTCTTGTAGTGGTTCACCAGGGCATTGGTTGAGCTGTCATGGGAATTGATGGTCGACTCGTCCCGAAGCTCCTCGAACACCCTGGAAGCAAGGCTCTTGCCCAATTCGACCCCCCACTGGTCATAGGGATTGATTCCCCAGATACAACCCTGGACAAAGACCTTGTGCTCATACATTGCCAGCAAGGCGCCCAGCGTACGGGGGTCAAGACGCCGAACAAAGATTGAATTGCTCGGCCTGTTCCCGGGAAACTCCTTGTGCCCGACAAGGTCAGCGACATCCTGCGAAGCCAGCCGACCGCGCTCCACCTCAACCAGAAGCTCCTCGCGCGCCTCCTCCCTCGTCTTCCCCAGCATCAAAGCCTCCGTCTGAGCGAAGAAATTGGCCAACAACTTCAGATGGTGCTCGCCAAGGGGATTCTGGCTCTCGGCCGCGGCGATAAAGTCGGCTGGAACGATCCGGGT
Organism: uncultured bacterium; assembly: GCA_913042995.1. Lineage (GTDB taxonomy): Bacteria > Planctomycetota > UBA8108 > UBA8108 > UBA8108 > UBA8108. The sequence goes on from CAJWMA010000056.1 coordinate 1,633, forward strand.
ACCCTGGTGAAGAAGCTGAAAATAGGCGTGCTGCCCATCGGTTCCGGGGCCGCCCCAGATGATCATCCCGGTAGCCCCATCGACTGGTTCACCCGCGAGGGTCACCGACTTGCCACAGCTCTCCATGTCAAGCTGCTGCAGGTAGTCGGGCAGAAACCGCAGGTACTGGTCATATGGAAGAACCGCGTGGGTCTCCATCCCGAAGAAGTTGTTGTACCAGACCCCGAGGAGTCCCAGCAGGAGCGGAATATTCTCCCCCGGCTCAGCCTGCTGGAAATGGAGATCCATGTCGTGCGCTCCCGCCAGCAGGGACTCGAAGTTGTCCATGCCAACGTACAGCGCGATCGGCAGCCCGACCGCGCCCCAGATCGAATAGCGGCCTCCAACCCAATCCCAGAACTCGAACATATTGCCGGCATCGATACCAAACTCAGTCACGGCATCTTCGTTCACCGAGACCGCGACAAAATGCTTCTCAACAGCCTCTACATCTCCCACCCTCTCGAGAAACCAGGCCCGGGCGCTCAGGGCGTTGGCCAGTGTCTCCTCGGTCGTAAAGGTCTTCGAGACCACCACGAAGAGCGTCGATTCGGCATCGAGCTCCTTCAAGGTCTCAACAATATCCGTCGCATCTACATTCGATACGAAATGGATCCTCAGGCCCGCTCGAGCGTAGGGTTTCAATGCCTCGGTCACCATCAGCGGCCCCAGGGCCGAGCCGCCGATTCCGATGCTGACGATGTCGGTAAATTCAGCGTCCGTATATCCCCTTCGCTCGCCACTGTGAACGGCATCGCAAAACGTCCCCATCTGCGCAAGCACCCTGTCGACACCATCCATGACATCGCCAGCCTGACCTTCGACCTCGACAGGCCGTCCCGACCTGTTCCGGAGGGCCGTATGCAGAACCGCTCGCCCCTCAGTTGAGTTGATCCGACGGCCGCTGAACATCTCGGCCCGTTTTTCATAAACGCCGGACTCTTCAGCCAGTTCAAGCAGCAACGCGATGGTCTCGGAAGTCACCCTGTTCTTGGAGTAATCAAGAAGGATGTCACCAAGGCTGCAGGAGAACTCGGTGAACCTGTTCTCATCGCCTTCAAAAAGATCGCGCATATGGAGATCGGCGACCTTCTCGTAATGGGCCTGGAGTTTTTCAACAACATCCGCGCGCATAAGATATCACCCGTAGAAACCGGCTGGACAGACAGGAGACAAGCGAGCGCCCAGTATGCCCAGCAATCTATCCTTCTTCAACCGAGGAAGGTACCTTCCTGCCCCCAGACTTCCAGAGCCTCCAGGTAGCTTACCGATTGCAGGTCCCCGGGAAGCCTGAGGCCTGCCATTATTTCCCGAACCCCGACCTCGGTCTCATGCTCGACCGACACAGATGTGATCTTTTCAGGCGCGGAAATCTCAGCCAGTTCAATAATCCCATCCCCGTGCAAAGGAGCGCGATATTGCCAACGCTCCTTGGCTACCGGGATCACCCGTAAACCCGCTCCTGCGGCGCCAAGAGACTCCAGGAGCTCCTCCTCGGAAGCCACCGGCGCCTCGGCCGGCGAACAGCCGACCCCCAGCGCTCCTGCGACCTCGTCAAAAACCGCCGCTTCCAGGGGAAAGCTGTAGTTTTCTTCCGGATCCTCCATCCACCTTGAAACTCCGTCCCCGACCGTCTCGATGCAGCGCTTGATCTTGAAGTCACCGAAACGCAGCTTGAAATTAATCTCGCAGCCAGGAGACCAGAGGTAACGATCCGTCACGACCTGGGAATCCGGAAACAGAGCCGGAAGCATCCTCAATTCCTTATCAAGAGCTTCCGAGAGAACCCCGAACCCCCGCCATTCCCAGTGAGTACCAAACGCCATTCTATATCTCAGGAAATAATTTGACTATTGGAAAACAGCCCAGATAATGCATCGGGCTCGACGCGGCTGTCGAAACCGCCCCAGGTAGAGAGACCGCATCCGTGAAATCAAGGCCGTAAGATCAGGATCTATCGACATTGCGCTCCGCAAGCTCCGTCTTCTCAAAACCTCTGGCGTCGCCACCGAACCCGCTTCGGGAGGATATACTCCTGGAAGGATTCGAGCAAGCAGGCAAACAGGTTACCGAGCACGTGCTCGACGCCTTGGTCGAAACAGCCGGCGCCGATGGGATCCTGCTTATTTTGAGCCCCCCCGGCCTCCCAAGGTCCTGGGTTGCTCGCGGCAGGGGCCGAAAGGCTCTCCCCGAAGCCCTCGCCAGGCCGCTACCCGGCTGCCAGGACACCCGGCTGCCCCACACCGGCCTTCCCTGCACCGGCCTTCCCCACACCGGCCTTCCCTGCACCGGCAATCAACGCTGGCCGATCGCTGCCTGCGTTGACCTCGGAGAGGCCGGGACCGGGGAGCTGTATTTCACTGCCCCCCGGGCACAGACCGCCAGTTGGGCCCGGGAACATCTGGACAGGATCTCCCTGCTGCTGTCCATCTCCGTCCGGCTCGATGGCCCCGGAAAATTCCATCCTGCCCGGCAACAAGACCACAGCTCATCCGAAGAGCCCCCGGCTGGCGAGCTCCGGCGCCTCTTCCCGGAGATCATTGGTCAAAGCGCAGAGCTGGAGACCGTCCTTCGCTCCATCCTGCAGGTAGCCGACTCTGACATCCCTGTCCTCATCCGAGGGGAAAGCGGAACTGGAAAAGAGCTCGTAGCCGCTGCGATCCATCGCCTGGGCAGCCGAAAAAAAATGCCGTTCGTATGCGAAAACTGCGGGGCCATCGCCGAGCAATTAGCCGAAGCTGAGCTCTTTGGCCATGAGAAGGGAGCCTTCACCGGAGCATCCATAGCCCGCCCCGGCCTGATTGAACGAGCCCATCGCGGAACACTCTTTCTCGACGAGGTCAGCGAGATGGTGCCTTCCCTGCAGAAAAAACTCCTGCGGGTTCTGCAGGAAAAGGCTGTCAGGCGGGTTGGAGCTCTACAGACACAGGTCGTTGACTTCCGCCTGATCTCCGCAACCAATCGAGACCTCGAGAAGATGATCACCGAACAGACCTTTCGCGAAGATCTCTACTACCGGCTCAACGTCACCTCCATCCGCCTGCCATCCCTGCGGCAGAGGAGAGAAGACATCCCCTCACTGGTAGAACACTTCGCCGGCCTTCACGGCCGCAAGGGGCGCCGTGAGCCCCCCCGCTTCAGCGCTGAGATTCTTTCGATCCTCAGCTTCTATGACTGGCCTGGAAACATCCGCGAGCTTGGAAACGAGATCTGGCGGCTTGTCGAAACGGTCAAGGGAGAGGTCAAACCCGAGCACCTCTCGAAAAAGATCGTCTCGAGCCGCAGCGCCTCGGAGAGAAGCAGGCCAGGCACTCTCGAGCAGATTGAAAAAGATGTCCTCGGGGGAGCCATAGTCAAAGCGCTAGAAAAAACACACGGCAACCGAGCGCAGGCGGCCAGGCTCCTTGGGATAGGGCGGGCGACCCTCTACCGCCGACTGACGCGTTACGGACTCCAGTGCGAGTGAGGAGGGACAAGCCCGGACTCTCACTTCAGATTCGATGCGTTCTGACGATAGAACAGCTGCCACCACTGGACAATGAACTTGCGGTCATCAAGACCCGGAAAACGCGTTGACCGAAAACGGTTCAGAAGGCCTGCCCTGAGAACGACTCCAAGAGGAAACCCCTTGAAATTTTTAAGCCTCACGCGCACCGCGCCCTTCGGACGGGCCACCTTGTTCATGGCAATGTCATCGATCTCAAAGCTGCCCATCCCCTTGATCAGGTAAAACCAGCGCCGGCTCTTTTCATCGAAGCGGGCGAAGTCATGTTGCAACACCAGCAGGTCGAGCTCGCGGATCTTTGTCGGAACATTATCCCCAACATGGGCCACCAGGGACGGAATCTGTTTTTTATCGACACCCCACAAAACCTTGTAGGCTTTCTGCGCCCTGGGAGCCGGACCCGTCAGGTATTCCAGCATCAGCCGGGTTTTCTCGGCAGATGACTTCTGGGCCTCCGGCGGCTTCACCTTGGCCTTCCCCTCTCCCTGCGAAGAGGAGGCGGGGGGCTCCGCTCGCCCGGCGGCAACACCCGCGGAGGCCGCTTTGGCAGCGGGCTCCGAAGCGGCTTCAGTCCGAGCGGGAACCGATGGAGCGGCGTCTTTCGTGCCGGCCGCGGCTGGAACCTCCGGCTTCCGAGCGGTGTCCTTCCCGCTAATTGCGGCCGCGGCAATCACCCTGCGCCTCTCGGCATCCTCCCCGCGCGAATAACGCACCACTGGCTTCCTCGCGGCCTCAACGGGAGCGGTAGAGTTCTTCTCCGCTCCGCCGCAGGCGCAGAGAGCCAGGAGAACGAATAGAGCTGCCAGGCTTTTCATCAGCCTCATTTGAATTCCGCTTTTCGGTTGTTACGTAAATGTCGCCAAATACCAATGCCTGCATTTTATTTGCAGAAGCTCTCATTTGCCAGCCCCCCCCTCTTCAGGGTTGGGACTGGAGCCTCAACACGCTACAATGCGCGAATTCCCAGCATTTACCGGAACTACCCCCATGGCAAAGTGCGTTCATTGCGGCCAGAAAAAAGGAAAGCGCCATTGCCCCGCGCTAGAAGATGGCATCTGCGCGCAATGCTGCGCGACCCACAGGCTCGAGACAATACAGTGTCCGGCCGACTGCGTACATCTCCAGTCAGAGTTCTACCAGCAGGGAAGAAGGAGCCAGAAGGCGCAATCAGCCGGAAAAAAGTTTCTCGAGCGCACCAGCGCCAGCTTCCACTCAGAGGAGGCCCAGAGCTTCGCGTTTATGGTCCAGGCCGATCTCTACTGGTGGTGCTCCCGGCACAACGGCCTGGCCAACGAAGAAATCGCCAGGACATTGAAAGCGACCGCAGCCGACCCGGACTGCCCGACGGGAGATGAGGACGACCTTGCCGGTTTCATCAGAAAGCTGCTCAGCCGGAGCCAGAGATACTCCAACCTCGAGAAGAACGGCTTTGATCAGGAACAAAAAAAGAAGGTCATCGAGGCGCTGGCAAGCTGCGCCCAGAATCATGCGGACGGCGAATCCGGCAAAGAAAGCCAGTCATACCTGCAAGAGCTCAGCGACTATTTCGACCAGCTTGATTTTGAAGCAGACCTGGACTATTCCCCGACAGAAGAGCTCGCGGAAGAAACTCCCCCAACCAACGGTGAAGAAGAACAGTCGGCGGAAGAGAGAGACCTGACCATTCCGGAGCAATAACCACTCCTGGTGAAACAAGATGTTACCGCAGACTATCCTGATCATCGCCGCGACCGAAGGCGAGCTGTCCCCTGCAAGAGAGCTCCTTGGCGGCTCGGCGGAAAATATCTCCTTCGCTGCGACCGGAGCGGGAAAGGTCAGCACGGCCATCTCCACGCTCGAGCTGACAAGACAGCTGCGCCCTGAATGGATCATCCAGCTCGGCTGCGCCGGAGCCTACCCGGGCTCCGGCCTTGGAATCGCGGACGTCGCCATAGCGAACGCTGAGATCTTCGCGGATGAAGGCGTCGAGACACCCGAAGGCTTCCTGTCGATGAGAGATCTCGAGCTGCCCCAGGCCTCGCGAGATGGAGAGCTGATCTTCAACAAGGTTCCTGTCGACTTCCCCACAACCGAAACGATCCAGGAGATAAGGTCTTCTCTCGGCCAACAATCGCGTATCGAAGCGGGCCTCTTCTGCACGGTATCTCTCGGCAGTGGAACAGATGCAGCCTCTCTCAGGACAGAAGAACGCTGGAACCCGCTCGTTGAAAGCATGGAAGGGGCAGCCGCGGCCCTCGTGGCCTGGAGACAACGCGTACGCTTCAGCGAGATACGCGGCATCTCGAACATGACAGGCGATCGAAACCGGGAAAGCTGGAAGATCGCCGAGGCCTGCGAAGCCGCGGCCGCGGCCGCGGGCGCATGGATCGAGCAAGAGAAAACGCAAGCATGAAGACCCTCAGAGTGGGCCTCTCCCCCTGCCCGAACGATACGTTTATCTTTCACGCCCTTCTTGAGGGATTCGTCGAGCTTGAGGGCTTCCGCCTGGAGCCGGTTTTTGAAGATGTCGAGACCCTCAACGTTATGGCGCGAAACGGAGAGCTGGAGATCACAAAAATCTCCTTTCACGCCTACGGCCATCTTCGGGACACCTACAAGCTGCTGCAGGCGGGAGCCGCCCTCGGCCGCGGCTGCGGCCCGCTCATCGTCGTTCGCGAAGGAGACGAAGAACGCGACCTCTCCACCGCGAAGATCGCCATCCCCGGAAAGCTAACCAGCGCGAACCTGCTGCTGCGCCTCTTCGCCCCCCGGGTTCCCGCCGGCTCCCTGATCGAGATGACCTTTGACCGGATCATGGACGCCGTCAAGACGGGGGAAGTAGACGCGGGCCTGATCATTCACGAGAGCCGCTTCACCTACGGCGAGCTGGGACTGAGAAAGCTGGCAGACCTGGGTGACTGGTGGGAAGAGAGCCACGGCTACCCGATCCCTCTGGGCGGAATCATCGCCCGCCTCGACATTGGCAGTGAGACCATAGCGGCCTTCGATGATGCGCTGTCGAGAAGCGTTCTTCATGCAAGGAACCACCCTGAGGATTCACGAGACTATGTTCGACATTATGCGCAGGAAATGGACGACGCGGTAACGGCAGCGCATATCGGACTCTATGTAAACGATTTCACCATCAACCTGGGAAAAGAAGGCCGGGAGGCTGTCGACCATCTGCTCGAGATCGCCGAACGGGAGAACATCATCCCCGCAAGCGCCCAGCCCTGAATCTCCGCCGAGCTCTCCAGGCCAGCCCCCTGAGCTCCAGGCAAAAAGAGGGAGAGCCCACAAAAGCTTTCGCCCCTGGAGCTCTCCCGGAACCTTTCCCCGTTTCACCCCAGTCGGGGATCAAGGGACCTCTGATACAACATCAGGCCTGCCGAACCTAGTCGGGCAACTGTCGGGAACGAACAGACCCTGGCTGTGGACAGTTGGCCCCTCCGAGCAGGTTCCTCCGAAGACCGCTTATTTCGAATTGAACCGATGCCTGTTCGCGCTGCGGAACGCGGAAAAAGACCCGGGCAGCGCAAGAGGATGTGTCCCGGGCCTTCCAGCCAGGCCGCGTCGGCGACCGCGGAACTGCCGGAAAGACCGAATCTTAATACCTGCCCCCAGGCAAAGATCATCACCACTCCCCCTCTTCTTGAGTCTGAAAAAGACCGTCTGCCCGACAACTCAATCGTAGAGGTGTGATTCCAGAGATTCCATCAACTCTCAAAAAAATACGCGAACGGAAAACTGCCGCCATGCATCGCAACAATTGACGGAAACCGGCAATCTGCGTAGAGTGTTGCGCCGGCAGATTCAGCCGCCTACAGAAAACCGCCAGACAGGATTCAACATGCAGAAACTCTTCGTTACCGACCTCGATGTGCGCGGCAAGCGTGTCCTTGTGCGAGCCGACTTCAATGTTCCTCTCCAGGATGGAGAGATCACCGACGATCGCCGCATCAGGGAATGCCTCCCTACCATCCAATGGCTCATGGAGAACGGAGCGCGCACCATTCTCATGTCCCACCTGGGCCGCCCAGGGGGAGAACGAGTGGACGAGTACAGCCTGCAGCCGGTGGCCCAGCACCTGGGCCAGTTGCTTCGGCGCGATGTACCTCTCGCGAATGACTGCATTGGCCCGGAGGCGCAGGCAAGGCTCCAGGGCCTTGCGGATGGCGGCGTGCTGCTGCTGGAGAACCTGCGCTTTCACGCCGGGGAGACGGCCAACGAACCCGAATTCGCTGATGCGCTGGCAAGCCTGGGGGAGATCTATATAAACGATGCATTCGGCACATCGCATCGCTCGCACGCCTCGATCACCGGGGTGGCCGAGAGAACCGACCAATGCGCCATGGGCTACCTTCTCAGGAAAGAGCTCGACCTCCTGGCCGGCGCGCTCCAGGATCCCCGCCGCCCCTTCGTCGCGGTAATGGGAGGCTCCAAGGTCTCGGGTAAGATCAAGGTCATCGAAAACCTCCTCGACAAGGTCGACCAGTTGATCGTCGGAGGAGGAATGTCCTACACGATCTTCAAGGCCATGGGCCTGGAGATCGGAAAGTCGCTACTCGAAGAGAATTCAATCGCGGACGCAGAAAGAATCCTCGCGGCAGCTGAGACTCTCGGGCCCGACCGCCTGGTTCTTCCGCTCGACATCCTTGCGGCGGACTCCTTCGATAACGATGCCGTCACAACAGTCTGCCCGGCCGGCGAAATCCCGGCTGAGCTCGAAGGCCTGGACATCGGGCCGAGAACCATCGAACTCTACAGCGATATCGTCAAGGAGGCTGGAACAGTAATCTGGAATGGCCCGATGGGAGTCTTCGAGATGCCGACCTTCGCACGCGGAACCGACTCGGTCGCAACCGCCCTGGCTGAGGCGACCGGGCGCGGCGCGACGACCATTGTCGGCGGCGGCGACTCCGCCGCCGCGATCAAGGCCGCCGGCCTGAGCGATGACGTCTCCCATGTCTCTACCGGTGGAGGCGCCTCGCTTAAATTCCTCGAGGGCGGCGACCTGCCCGGGGTCACAGCACTCTGCGACAAGACCTGAGCCGCGTCTCAGGAGGCGAAGGGAGTTGGATCCCAATCCCCGAAATTGTCGAGATACACCCGCAGAGCCTCGGTCTCGTCTGAACGTTCGACAAGCCAGTCACGCACCTCATCAACGAGAGCCTGCTCACGCTCCAGCGGCAGCTCCCCGGTAAGCACCCGGGAGCGCAGAAAGACAAAATAGGTGTCGAGCACATCGTGCATGCAATAATCGTTGATCTCGCGGAGCTTCCCTTCCGCGTAAAGGCCTGCCACCTGGCCGCCGCTGGTACCCATCTTGCCGGGCTTGCCGAGCATCTTGGCAAGCAGGTTCAGGCCTCCCCGAATACGCGAGGCTCCGTACTCGGTCAGCCAGTCCATGAGATCGATATGCTTGTCGGTATAGCGATACCTGTGACCGAATCGGTCGTCGGAAAAATAGGCCGGGCAGGAAATTCCAAACCGAAAGGCGTTGAGCGTCATCAGCGGAATATCAAAGCCCCTTCCGTTGAAATCAACCAGCGCCGCGGCCCTGTAATGCTCCACGCCTGCCCAGAAAAGCCTGGTCATTTCCATCGGCTCGAAGCTGGGATCATCCAGACAGGAGATATCCAGCAATCGATAATCACTCGACACCCTCGCTACGGAGATGGCCACGGGAACCTGGAAGGCCACGGGTATAAACGCGTCCGGATCACCCTGCTCCTCGAGATAACGCTCGATCGCCGCCTCGCCGGTGAGCCCTTCTTCCCGGTAGAGCACACGGCCCAGGAGTTCTCCATCGACCACGGATTCGGTATCATAAACTATGTAGCGGGTTTGCTCTTCCTGTTCCATTCGCTCTCTCTTTCGTCTAAACAGAGGTTCTAACCCACCTTTAGCGGAACATACAAGCCTCGACAAGAGGCGACAAAACCCTCCTCACCAATCGGGTAAACTGGCTCTATGCCTGTTCGCAATAAAATCAGGATCTACGAGACAGCCATCTGGGGCAGCATCATCGTCTGTCTCGGCCTCTGCTCGCTTGGAGGATACCTTACCTACAAGCAACACCGCGACATGGAGGTGCTCCTTCTTGCCTCCGAGAGGAGCTATTCATCCACCCTTGCGAGCCAGCTGCGATCACATATCAGGAAACGCGAGAAGGAGGCGTTTCAATCGATCGAGGCCTTCGCCCTTGGAGATTCAAAAGATCCGCCCCCTTCGCCCGGTACTCCGGAGAGCTTCTTTGAGCTTCCCTTCCGTATCCGGACAAATGGAGAGATCGAGGGGCTCGATCAGCCGACACGCACAACCCCGTTCCCGTCCAGGGATACCGGGGTGCCGCCGGCGGAATATCGCCAGGCCGTCAGACTCTCCCATTCCGCGGCTCCCCTCTCGCGCAAGGTCCGGGCCCTGGAAACCGCCTCGAACCGGCTCAGCCTTCCGGAGGCCTGGAGGATTCGAGCCCGTACCCAATTGGCGGCGCTCTATAACCGGCACGACAAGCCGGCGGCCGCCGAAACCATCTACGCTGGCCTGCTGAAGAACGCCCCAGCCTCGCTTGCCGACATCTCCTGGCCCACCCCGGCCCAGCTCAGCCTGGCCATGGCAGGGACCCTGTCGACCCAGGGAAGAAAAAAAGCCGTACAGGAGGTCCTGACGCGCGGGCTCTCTTTCATAGATTCCGGCTCGCAAAAAAACGGGTTTGTCAGGCGAGAGTCTTACCTACAGGGCTCCATGCAGCTCCTGAAAAACCTCGACCTCTCCCCCACCAGGGAACTCAATGAAGCTCTCCAAAAGCTTGAAGCCCGGAAGCCGATCCAGCTCGCCGTAAAGCATGTGAGAGATGTCTCGCTACCTCGGGAGATGGCGGCAAGAGGCGACCTTTCCTCACCAAGGTGGTCCTGGCGCGGAGGCGGAAGCGAGGTAGGCGTCGTCTGGAAGCCCACGCCCGCAGCCATCGACACTGCCGGGATCAAGGGCGCCGGAATGATCGTAGATGTTCAAAAGCTGCTCAGCGACCTGAACAGCGAATTGCCCCGCCTTGGTGAATCCGGTTCTCGCCAGGTGGTCCTGCCGAACCCGACCCGGAAGGGTTCCATGATTACCTACGCCAGCCTTGGCGGAAACTTCGAGTTGTTTTCTATCGGCCAGACAAAAGAGGAATGGGGAAAACGACTTGGCGCCGCTCGTCGTCCCTTCGTCATCGCAGGACTCCTATCCGGCATCCTCGGCCTCACCCTGGCAGGCGGACTGCTGGTCTTGCGCAAAGCCATGCGAAAAGAAATGAACCTGTCCAGGATGAAGACCGAGTTTGTCGCCAATGTGTCCCACGAACTCAAGACCCCGCTTTCCCTCATCAAGCTCTGCTCGGAAACCCTGCAGTTTGACCGCGTACAGGGCGAAGAAAAACGCCAGGAGTACTTCGAGGTCATCAACAGGGAGAGCGATCGCCTGGGACATCTCATAGGAAACGTACTGAACTTCTCGAGAATAGACGCCGGCAAAAAGAACTACGACCTCAAAAAAACAGACCTGGCCCCGCTGCTGAACCAGACCCTCGATGCCTACTTCCTCCAGATCAAGGAGCAGAATTTCTCCTGCTCGCGAAACATTCCCGCATCGCTGCCGACCGTGCTCGCAGATGAAGAGGCCGTTGCCCAGGCCTTCATCAACCTGCTCCAGAACGCGGTTCGTTACTCGCCTGAGAAGGGCGAGCTCACCGTGCGCGGGTGGAACGATGGAAGGTTTCTGCTGGTCAGCATTGCCGATAATGGCATTGGCATAGCTGAAGAGGAGCAGCAGCGTATCTGGGACGACTACTATCGCACCGCGGAGGCCCGTGCCCTGGGAACGAGAGGAAGCGGCCTGGGTCTCTCCCTCGTCAGCCATATCATGAACGCACACGGAGGCGAAACCCGCCTGACAAGCAAGCCCGGAGAGGGCAGCGAATTTACGCTGGCCTTCCCGCTGGAAACTGGAACGGAGATGGAGCCGGAAGATGACCGCTAAGATCCTGGTGATCGAAGATGAACCCGACCTGGCCATGGGCCTGAGGGACAACCTGGAATTTGAAGGCTACGAGGTGGCCATCGCCCATACTGGAGAAGATGGACTCGACCTCGCGATAAAGGAACGCCCCCACTGCATCCTGCTGGACATCATGCTGCCGGGCATGGATGGCTTCGAGGCCTGCCACGCTATCAGGAAGAACGGCATCCGCGCCCCCATCCTCATGCTCACCGCCCTCAGCACCGAGGTCGACAAGGTCAAGGGGCTCGACCTGGGAGCGGACGACTACATCACCAAGCCCTTCGATCTCAAGGAGCTCATGGCGAGAATCAGGGCTGCCCTGAGACGATTCGAGCCCATCGTGCAGCCGAAGAAAAGAAAGAAGCTCACCGTTGGAAAAGCGACGATCCTTCTCGACAGATCCCTCCTGCAAATCGACGGTAAAGATGTTCCCCTGGGACACTATGAAACACAGATCCTGGAAATACTCTCAGAGGAACCTGGGTCGATCATCGACCGCCAGCACCTGCTCAGTGAAATCTGGGGGCTCGAAAACGAGCCCCTGAACCGCAGCGTCGACAATCACATCGTCAGCCTCCGGCGCAAGATCGAGGACGACCCCAAAGTTCCCAGGCATATCATCACTGTCCATGGTTTCGGCTACAAGCTGGTCAAATGAGACTCGCGCGCATCCCCATCTTCTTCTTTCTCCTGCTGCCCACCGGCTCTCTGCCGGCACTTGATGACGCAGCCGAGACCGAGGTGCTCCTTGAGAAGGCGGCCTACCTTGAATCGATCGAAGGGAACCCGCGCGAAGCCCTTCGATTCTATCGAAGTATCCGAAAGACCGGGCTGCCGGCGCAGATTATAGCCCGCGCCCTCCTCGGCGAGGCCACCTGCCTTGATGCCATGGGCCAGGACGAGCCCGCCCGGAGAAAATTCCTCGAGCTTCTCGCCCGCTACCCGGACCAGGCGGAGCTCGCCGAGGCGGCGCGCGAGTACCTCTCAAGCCGCCTCTGGGACACCCCAGCCAGCTATATGCCGGAAAAGATGCTCTTCTACGCGGAGATGGTAAAACCCGGAAACGAGATCATCCGCCTCGCGAGCTCGATCAGGGGAACTCCGTTTGAAAATCCTGTCGATTCATCAAGGACCCTTGCGGCCAACCCTGAAGCGAACGCAGCCCAGATACCCGGCGCGGGCTCCACCCGCTGGATCTCCGCCTTCCTCAGCAAGGCCGTGTTCAGAGAGATCTCAAAAATGGGCGGTGTCGCGTTTGGAGTGCCGGCGGAGGGCGACCCGGAAAACAATTACCTCGCGGTGCTCTCGGCCGGGAAAAGCGACGCGCTCTCGGGCTACATTACCTCGCTGCTCTCCCTGGAAAAACCGAGGGTCGTCGGCTTCATACAAGACATGCCGCTCTACGAGGTTGGGACGGAGGACGAACCCGAACCCGGCGGTGAGAACTACTTTCTCGCGGCTGGGGAAAAGGTGGTGGTCCTGGGACGTCCCCGGCAACTGGTTGAAGATGCCGTCAAGCGCCGTTCGAACCATTCGACGTCGCTGGCCACCAATTCGGAGTTCGTAAACGCCTGGTCGAAAAAAAAAGACTCCCTTATGTTTTTCTTCCTCGACGGAGGCGAGAAATTTACAGGCTCCCCCGGCTTCAAAGAAATGGCCAACACCTTGAACCTCGGTGAAATCGGCCCGGTGTCCATGGCCATCTCTACAGACCCGGACACTGACACGCTGCATGCGACCCTGTGGACAAAGAAAACCAACCCGCAAAAGACCAGTCTCCTTGGCCGCCTGGCGACAGACGAAGTCGCCCCGGACCTCATCAGATCGATGCCCCCGGAGTCCCTCGGCTTCTTCGCTTTAGCCTCAAATGATCTGAGAAAAAAGATCTCTGACATCGCCTCTGGAATCGAGGCTCTCCCGAATAAGCAGCGCCCCCCCCTGGCCAACAGCCTGCGAGCACCCCTGGAATGGTTACTCGAGAAGGAGCCCTTCAGCCTGCTGGCCGGCCAGACCCGCTCTGTCGTCATCGGCTCCTACCCGAACGCCGCGCTGCTCAAGATCTCCTCGTCATTAAAAGAATTTGGAAATCTCTCGGCCCTGCAGATCTACCGTCCCCTCTATTTTGCGGCCCTCCAATTCAACGAACCGATCGCTGGAGAGGAGATCCTTCGCAAAGCCATAGCAGAATACGCAGCCAGCTTGCCGGGAGCATCCGCGTCTCTCGAATTCCGCCAGGAACCACTGGGAAAACAGCCGGGCAGCCCCCCCCATCACTTCGTGCAGCCGCTGCCCGGAATACGCCCTGGCTACATCAGAATCAAGGAACAGTTCATCATCGCAATGTCCCCCGCCATCCTGAAGGCTGCCATACGAAGCCGCAACCTGGACGACAAGAACAGGTTCCCTCTCCCCGCTGACGGGTCATCAAAAATTCTTTACCTCCGGCCAAAGCCGATCTTCAGCGCTCTGGCCCCTCTCAATAAGCGAATCCCGATTCTTGCCCTCAAGAATATGAAAGCGGCCGTACTCTCAACCAGGGAAGAAACCGATACTCTCACCATCAACCTCACGGTCTCTAACCTGCTGCCCACATTAAACGGGTTCCTCAGCAACCTGGCCGAGAGCATCAATGAATCGGAAATCATCCCATCCGAAAAATAAGAAGATCGGCCTGTGTAGCGGCCGGGAACCCGGATGCTGCGGCTCTTTTTTCTCCAGCCGCGCTCTCAATAAACACCCCGGCACCAAAGATCAACTCAAGCATAAGTAGCTTAAAATTAAGTCACTTACGCTCTCCTTTTAATTTTCCGCCTCGAACAGGCTCTTTTCGAGGCTCCTTTTCGGAAGCTTATTTGTACCCGACCAGACCTACTTACTTCTTGCGTAGGTTGCTCTAAATCCTTAACTTAAATGGAAGTTTAGACCAATCCATTTGAGGAATTCCCGTGAATAGTGAAAAGAGGCAGGAAATGAAAAAGAAGTTAGCGATTATCCCCGTTGCTTTGCTCCTGGTTTACGGTGGCGTGGCCACGGCTGAAAAAACCGGCAAATGTCCTATCAGCGGCAAGGCCGCCAACCCCAAGATCTCGATCGAGGTCAATGGCAATGCTGTCGGCTTCTGTTGCAACAATTGCAAGAAGAGCTACAGCAAGACGATTGCCGATGCTGGACCTGGAAAGTGCCAGTACAGCGG
>CAJWMA010000057.1 GCA_913042995.1 uncultured bacterium
AGACGGATGGCTGATGCGGCCCCAGCTCATGTCTGTGATATGGAGCAGGCCGTCGAGACCTCCCAGATCTACAAAAGCGCCAAACTCGGTGATGTTCTTGACCACTCCCTTGCGAACCTGGCCGATCTCGATACCAGCGAGAAGCTCCAGTTTCTGGGATTCACGCTGCTCTTCGATGAGCCGGCGACGGGAAACGACGATGTTCATCCGAGCTTCATCTATCTTGATAATCTTGCAGGTCATCTCCTGCCCGATGTATTCGGAGATATCACCAGTACGACGAATGCCTATCTGGGAAGCGGGCAGAAATACCGGCACGCCAATCTCGATGAGAAGCCCGCCCTTGATCTTCCGGATCACCTTGCCGGTGACCTCGTCCCCTTCCTTGTTCGTCGCGACAACACGTTCCCAACCGCGCTGGCGATCAGCTTTGCGCTTGGAGAGTGCGACCAGGCCATCTTCGTCCTCAACCGACTCGAGGAGGACCTCGACCTCGTCTCCGATACTGAGCTCTGAGGCGTTATCGAACTGGTCAAGAGGAACCGCGCCCTCTGACTTATAGCCCACATCGATAATCGCCGAATCACCAATGATATTGACGACCTTGCCCTGGATAATCTTATCCTGCTCGAAGCTGCAGACCGATTGTTCGTAGGCCTCTGCAACCTGGTCGGCATCAAGGCCCTTCATGGCCTCGGTTACCTGGGATTCTAATTCTTCTTGAGTAAGATCAAACTGTTTGACTAAAGGATTTACAGACATTTACAAACCGAACCTGGGGAAAATACCCTGCAATTCCCGACAACAAAAAAGCCGGGAAGCGGGGGCTGGGGGTTGATAAAAGAAACTAATGGAACGCAAACGGCCAATTCTCTCCGAAACAGGATTAAAGACCACAGCAAAATCGCCGCTCAGCTATGTTTTCTGCGATTTGTGTCCACATCGTTCCGAAAATCGACCTCCAGGAAGCTCTTCGTGCGCAAAAACCCTGGAACAGGCCGAATCGGCTTGTCGCCAGTGTAGCCGTCACCTTTTAGATTTCGCGGCCGGAATGGTCAGGGAGAGCGTTTTTTCTCTACTTCGCCCACGAGAAAATCGATCGTCTGCTCGACAGTCCAGTCATCGGTGCAGACCCTGATGGCCCCCTCGGGTTCAATCAAGGGTGAATCAACGCGATTCCTGTCCCGGCTGTCGCGGGACTCGATCGCCTCGCGAATTTCCTCATAGGTCGAAGAATCTCCTGTCCCATCTCGCTCACGGAAGCGGCGTCGAGCTCTCTCCTCGGAGCTCGCATCGAGATAAAACTTCAGGTCGGCATCGCGAAAAACGACGCTTCCCATGTCCCTGCCCTCCGCCACAACCCCCGTCTCCCGGGCACAACTTCGCTGCAAACCAAGCAGGCCGCCGCGATATTCGCCATCATCCGCAACTCGCCAGATATTGGAGGTCACCTCCGAACTCTTCAGGCTGCCGGAGATCTCTCGCTCTCCGATGAAAACAAGAGTCCTGCCGCTATCCCCCTCCCCGGACGGAGCCTCATCCCTGAAGGTAAGCTCGAGATCGCCTATCATCTCGAGAATATCGTCCCGCCGCTCAAACATCTCCTCGATCGCGCAGCCTTCAGCGGCCGCCCGCTCCAGGACCAGCAAGGTAACCGCCCTGTAGATGAAGCCTGAGTTCAGATAAGGCAACCCCAGACGTCTCGCGACAATCCTGGCCACAGTGCTCTTGCCCGCCCCAGCAGGTCCGTCAATAGTGATAATCATGCCCGTTCACCCCTGACAGCGGGTCCGGAACCCCGCGTTTGACTTACAGGTCTGTTTCGGAGCGAGACTTTAACACCCGCACCAGGGCCGAAGCAAAAACAAACGAAGCTTCCTTCCTTTCAACTGAAGGCTCCATCTTCTTCCCTTCGTCTTGATGGCTCAAGGGTCACGACATCGGTAAAGCCGACATCCGCTCCGCCCTCCTCCAGCGCCCTGTTGAGATTGCCCGAGCGGTAGCCATCAGGGTCAACCGTAACCGAACGAAAGCCCAGCTTCCCGCCTTCGGACTCAACCCGCGTAAACACCGAGGCCTCCCTGAGCTCTCCGATGCGCCCCAGGGGAACCTCGATCCTCGCAATATCTCCATAATGCCGCACTCGCCGAATCTCAAATCCCAGCGCCGAAAGCAATTCCTCAAGCGCCTCGACCTGGCGTAATTTCTCCCTGGTAACCTCGGCGCCATAGGGAATCCGCGAGGAGAGACAGGGCGCGGCTGGCTTATCCCACGTCGGCAAACCAAGGAGCCGGGAGAAGACCCTGATGTCATCCTTAACGAGCCCTGCTTCCATCAGCGGACTGCGAACACCCTGCTCATTGCGAGCCTTCATTCCAGGTCGATAGTCGCCCACATCCCCGGCATGGCTCCCATCGAGCACCCAGGGAATCCCCTCCCGAGCGGCAAAGCCGCGCACCTCGTTGAATAATTCCGTCTTGCAGTGGTAGCACCTGTCCGGCCCATTGCGCCTGTAGAGAGGATTCTCATACTCATGCGTCTCTATTACCGAGAGGGAAAAACCCTGCTGGCAAGCCAGTTCCCGGGCCGCATCGAGCTCGTTTCGATCAAGGCTCTCGGACACGGCCAACACCCCATGCGCGTCTTCACCAAGAACCGCAGTGGCGACCTTCAGCAGAAAGGCGCTGTCGACCCCTCCCGAATAGGCGATGGCTACCGATCCCATCTCCTCGATAATGGAAGAAAGCCGTGAGAGTTCCGGCTCAGAGTTGATCAATTCAATCACTGCGTCTTCTGGCATACGCTTATGCTATCAGGGGCCGGAAACGGATGAAAGACCGGGGCATCACCCCGCCGCCGCTGGATAATCGCGTAAGCCGGAATATAATGCGCTGGCATCGTTTGAATCCATACGGAAAACGACACCACAGAACAGATGAACGATTTCTTCCACAACCTGGACGCCTCCCGCTCCCTGCTGATAGCTGGAGCCTACCTGCTTGGCAGCATCCCCTTTGGCCTGCTGATTGGAAAGGCCCACGGCATCGACATCCGCGATCAGGGAAGCGGTAATATAGGGGCGACCAACCTGGGCCGCGCGCTCGGAAAGAGATGGGCCTTCGCGGCCTTCCTGCTCGATTTTTCCAAGGGAATAGCCCCCGTCCTCATCGTTGGTAAGCTTCTCGGCGCCGAATCCTCCGGGCAGGATACGATACCCATTCTCGCAGGAACCGCCTCGATCCTTGGACACAACTTTCCCGTCTTCCTTAGATTCAAAGGCGGCAAGGGAGTCGCCACGACCTTTGGTGTCATAGCGGCTGTGGCGCTGCCGGCGGCCCTGGCGGCGGGGCTTGCCTGGATCATCCTGTACCTCTCCACCAGGACAGTCTCCATCGCCTCCCTGACAGCGGGGATCACCCTCCCCCTGGGAACCTGCTTCCTTGACCCACCCCCCCCCTTCTCCCCCCGCCTCGTATTTTCCATAGCAGTTGCCTGCCTGATCTTCATTCGACATCGTAAGAACATCTCCCGTATCCTGCGGGGCGAAGAGCTCACCTTTAAAAAGAAGACGGGTGACGGTCCTGCCGCGGAAAAAAACAGCGGTGAGAAAGACGGCCAGCCATGACAGAAACGACCCACTCCCCCATCCTCGTGCTGGGAAACGGCGGCTGGGGGACAGCCATCTCGATCGTCCTGAATTCCAACGGGCACGATGTCAGGGTCTGGGGACACGATGCGGCCTACTGTGATGAAATCGAGAGCTCCCGTGAAAACAGGAAGTACCTGGCGGGAGTCACCATCCCCGAGGGGATCCTCTTCGGCTCAGACATTACCGAGCTGGCGGCGGGAGTGGAGACCGTATTCTCGGTGGTTCCCACTCAATTCCTGCGAGCCGCCTTAGAGGAAATCCGCGAGGGGCTTCCCGAGGCGGGTATCTACATCTCCTGCTCAAAAGGCTTCGAGCGCGAAACCCTGGAGCTACCCTCGGCAATTATCTCATCGTTTTTCCCCGAATCCAGGGTCTCCGTTCTGAGCGGGCCTAGCCATGCCGAGGAGGTCTCGCTGGGTCTGCCCACAACCGTGGTGGTCGGCTGCGGAGACGAGATGCTCTGCTCGAAGATCCAGCAGATCATCAGCTCCAGGAGCTTCCGGGTATACACCAGTCCCGATATCAGGGGAGTCGAGGTGGCTGGAGCATCGAAAAACGTGATCGCGCTGGCTGCGGGGATCTCAGACGGGCTGGGCTACGGAGACAATGCCAGGGCAGCCCTGGTCTGCAGAGGAGCCAGCGAGGTGACTCGCCTGGGGGCGTCCCTCGAGTGCAGCAGGGAGACCTTCGCAGGCCTCTCCGGAATCGGCGACCTGGTAGCCACCTGCACCAGCCAGCACTCACGCAACCACACCGTCGGCAGGCGCATAGGAGAGGGCGAATCGCTCGATGAAATCCTCGCCTCGAGTGAAAAGGTAGCGGAGGGAGTCGAGACGACCCGCTCGATGCATCAACTCTCACAGAAAATCAATGTCGAGCTGCCGATCACGACCGAAGTCTACCGCGTTCTCTTTGAAGGCAAGACCCCCGCTTCGGCCGTTGCGGATCTCATGGGAAGAGAGCTGAAACGGGAATGACCCATCTCTCGGGACTCTCAGGGTTCCACTGGATGCGGCCCCCACGCCCACTCATCCTGTAAAGAACACCCCAGTAAAACCAAGACTGCCATGAGCACGAGCAACGACCCAATTTCATCCAGGACCCACTGCGACGGCGCGGTAAAATCCGAGGTCCATCGGTTTGACGGGACGTTCATCGACCCCGAGACCGACCAGGTCGTGGTCGAAGAGCCCCTCGAAATACGGGTCAACTCGGAGGCCTTCTCGACCCTGATGCGGACCCCCGGAGATGATGAAGACCTGGCAGTCGGATTGCTCTACGCCGAAGGCGTAATCGACTCACGCGCGGATATCGGCGCTTTGTCGCTGCATGGAGAAGATGCGCTGGCTGGAGGCGAGACCGCAACAGATCTCCGGGCGGACGATGCTCTGCTGAATACGGCCGACCTGCTGCATTCAGATCCGAACAGAACCATCACGCCCCCCTCCCGCCAGGGTTCGTCCATGTCAAGCTGCGGCGTATGCGGAAAGCGAAGTGTCAGTGAGGCCATGGCGCTCACGCCTCCGCCGGCGCGGGAGCCTGCCCCGGAACCCTGGCTTTCACCCGAGCTCATCGGACTGCTCCCGGAGCGAATGGAACCGCTCCAGGAATTATTCCAGCGCACCGGAGCCCTGCACGCCGCTGGAATATTCGATCCGGAGGGAGAGCTCCTCTTCCTTCGCGAGGACATCGGTCGTCACAACGCCGTAGACAAAACAATAGGGGCCGCCCTGCTCGAAGAGCTCCTTCCGCTGAACAGATGTGTCCTGCAGGTGAGCGGGCGAGTGAGCTTCGAGATCGTCCAGAAAGCCTATCGCGCCGGAATCCCGGCCATCGTCTCGGTCTCGGGAGTTTCGAGCCTCTCGATCAATATGGCCCGCGCGATCGGCATCACACTGGCTGGCTTCGTCAGAGATGGAAAATACAGTCTCTACTCCAGGGGCCATTGCCTGCTGAATTCACCTCCGCAGGGCTGATGGAATCCTAGTTGCAAATTGACTGTGGAATACCCACAATCACCACAGTCTGAGGAAATGAGAAGGGCATTACTATTTTTCCAGCCGTTTTTTGGCTATCGAGGTCCATTAATGAACGAAGAGAACAATATCGCTGTTGAAGGCGAAAACAATTGGGAAGAAAAAGTCGGCCTGGCGAAAATGCTCGTTGGCGGAGTGGTCATGGATGTGACCAACGCCGAACAGGCCCGGATCGCAGAGGCGGCCGGCGCGGTGGCGGTCATGGCGCTTGAGCGGGTTCCCTCCGATATTCGAAAAGATGGCGGAATCGCCAGGATGTCCCCCGTTTCCAAGATCCAGGAGATCCAGGAGTGCGCCTCGATCCCTGTGATGGCTAAATCGAGGATCGGCCACTTTATGGAGGCCGAGATTCTGGAAGCCCTGAGCGTTGACTTCATCGATGAGAGCGAGGTTCTCACCCCGGCGGACGAAGATGCCCATATCGACAAGAGCCCCTTCAAGGCGCCCTTCGTCTGTGGAGCCAGGAACCTCGGCGAGGCGCTGCGCCGAATCTCCGAGGGCGCCGCGCTGATCCGAACCAAGGGTGAGGCGGGAACCGGCGACATCATCCATGCCGTACGGCACATGAAACTCATCAACTCCCAGATCAAAGAACTGGCCGGACTGGGCGAATGGGACCTCGCGACCTGCGCGGAAAAACTCAACGCCCCCAGGGATCTTGTAAAGCAGGTAGCGAAGGACGGGAGGCTTCCCGTTCCGAACTTCGCGGCAGGAGGGATCGCGACCCCCGCGGATGCGGCCATGATGATGCGCCTTGGCGCTGAGGCCGTCTTTGTCGGCTCGGGAATATTCAAGTCAAGCCCCGACCCGGAGAAGCAGAGTGCCGTTGCCAGGGCGATCGTCGAAGCGGTCACCCATTTTGACAATCCCGCCGAGCTCGTGCGGATCTGCCAGAATGTAGATGTCGCCATGAGAGGCGAAGACACCGCTGAAATCCCTGAAGAAAAACTTCTTCAAAGCCGCGGATGGTAAACGCCAGGCGCTTTCCTGATCTGCCGCGGGCCGGCAAGCCGACCATCGGCGTGCTAGCCCTGCAGGGATCCTTCCCGCTTCACATCGCCAGCCTCCAACGCTGCGGAGTGGAAACCCGGAAAGTCCGGAAGCCGGAGGACCTCGAGGATATCCATGGGTTGGTCATCCCCGGCGGCGAAAGCACAACGATGGAGAATCTCGCCAGCCGTTGCGGGCTCTTCGATGCGCTCCGGTCTGCCGGCCGAAACGGCCTGCCGATCTTCGGAACCTGCGCGGGAGCCATCCTGCTGGGAAAGGGAACTGAGCGGCCTGAGCGGCTGCAGGTAGTGGACATCGAGGTACGCAGAAACGCCTATGGACGCCAGGTTGACAGCTTCAACGCCGAGCTTTTCCTGGCGTCTTTCGAAACACCCTTTCACGGAGTCTTTATCCGCGCTCCTATCATCGAAGCTGGGACCGAAAATCTCGATTGTGAGATTCTCGGTCTCCACGAAGGCCACCCGGTGCTTATTCGAAACGGTCGAATACTCCTAGCGACGTTCCATCCCGAGCTGACCGACGATCTCCGTATCCATAAGCTCTTCCTGGAAATGTGTGAGCTCGCAAGCGGAAAGGCAGGAGAAGAAATCCGTGAGGAATCCGGGGCCGGCCAGACCCGGGAAAACGCGTTCTGATATCATACAGGTCCGCCCGTTTTACGGCAGTCTTCACACAAGAGACCAGCCTTGCTCAACGCCATCTTTAACATCATCAAAGGCGCAGTCCTCGGACTTGCCATGATCATCCCCGGAGTCAGCGGCGGGACAATGGCGGTCATATTCGGAATCTACGAACGCCTGATCAAGGCGCTGCACAGTTTCTCCCCCTCCTCCCTGAGAGAAGCCGCGGGGCTCCCCTGGGGCGCGGAACGAAAGACTCGCCTGGGAGCCTTGTGGGACAGACACGACCTGGGCTTCCTGGCCCAGTTGTTTGGCGGCGCGCTCCTCTCCATCCTGGCCTGTAGCCACCTGATCGAATACCTCATCAAGGACCACCCGAATCCAACCAATGGGTTTTTCTTTGGCCTCGTAGGAGCCTCTATCATTTTTCCCCTGAGGCTGATGGAACGAAAGTCGATGGTTGAGCTGGCCTGTGGCGTTGCCGCGACGGCCCTGACCATCTGCATCTCCATCTATGCCGCCGGGTTCGCGCAGGGGCACCCCCCCCAGGAAACCGCGATGCCTCACGGCCTCTTCAACTACGCCAGGCTCGCTATCTGCGGCTGCGCCGCGAGCTCAGCTATGCTGCTGCCTGGCATCAGCGGTTCTTTCATCCTCCTCTTGCTGGGTGTCTACCATGATGTCCTCGGAATCATCAACCAGCGCGACTACCTTCTCCTGGTCGTCTTCGCGGCTGGCTGCACGGTCGGACTCGTCCTCTTTGCCCGGCTGATCAACCTGCTCCTCAGACGCTACCGGTCCCCCACCATGGCGTTCCTCGCCGGCCTGATGGCCGGCTCCCTGTGGAATCTCTGGCCCTTTCGAGAGGCCGGATCAGGCGGCCCGGCCTGGCCCGCCGAAGGCGGCAGTACGGCAGGAGTAACCATCCTGGCCTTCCTCGCAGGCGCCGCCATCGTAGGAGGTCTCGCCTTCTACGGCAGAAGGCCAAAGGACAACAGCGGCGAAAAGCAAACCGCGGAGGGTTGACATCAGTCCATCGGAAGGTAGGTGCCCTCGTCCGATGGGCTCGGTCCATCATCCGGAGAATCCTCCGGGGCTACACTTTCCGAGAGGGGCCTGACAACGATGGCCTTCGGCTCGGTCGGACAGTACATCTCGCAGACACCGCAGCCGGTACAGCCGGGGTCCAGGACCTCGACCGGTCCGCCAAAATAGGAGATCGTGATCGCGCTTTCTCCCAAAGGACACTTATCGACGCAGATCTGGCAATCCTCTCCCTGGGTCCGAACGCAAAAGGCCTCGTCCACCTCGGCCAGACCCATCCGAATATCTTCACGGGCTATCGACACGAGCGCCGAGCTTGGACAGACCTTCATACAGGAGAGATCATCGCAGACAACACAGGCCTGGCTCTGGGGGTCGATGAAGGGCCGGCCTTCCTTCATCGGGTCGGGATCCATGGTCACCTTGATCGCGGCCACCGGACAGGCGCTCACGCACTGCCCGCTCACCATGCAGGTCTGAAGAAATTGCTCTTCATCAAGAGCTCCTGGGGGACGCAACACCGGCCTGTCGGGCAGGGGCGCGAACTGGGCCTCGTCGGGACTCGGCGAATGGTAGTCGCCCTTGCCGCGCTCGTACTCGTCAAAATCGGGCAGTCCCACCTTCTCCATGCGGGACTCGACAACATCCGCCAGGGGCTTGAGCATATGTCGGAAACCCTCTGTAAAGAAGCTGCGGCGATTGACATCGCCTTCTTCATCCGCGCGGGTTTCTTCCTCGTCTTCTTTCTTTTCTTCGTCACTCATGCGTCGAACCGGTCTGGGCAGCCCCGTGGATAATCAAATGTCTCTCAGACAAACGGAATGCTATCTTATTCTGCCAACCCAACGAAACTCAAGTTAAGGATTGTTCCATGGAGAACTCGAGGTTCTGCCTTGGCCTTGATTACGGCACCAACACTGCCCGCGCTCTCATCGTCGATGCCAGCAGCGGGGCTGAAATCGCAAGCGGCGTGGCCCCCTACAGCAGCGGACAGGACGGTATCCTGACGGATCCCGCCGACCCCCTGCTGGCCCGCCAGGCCCCCCTTGACTATGAAGAGGCTCTCATCTCTTCGACTCGCGAAGCTCTCGAACTCCTGGCCGAGTCCAGGGGGCCGTCCGCGAAAGATGCCATCATCGGCATCGGCATCGGCGCCACCGCGAGCACGCCCATTCCCGTCGACGAGAACATGCGGCCGATCGCGCAGCGGCCGGAATTCCAGGATGACCTGGCGGCGATGGCCTGGCTCTGGAAAGACCACACTGCCCACGAAGAGGCGGACGAGATCACCCGGCTCGCGGCGAAGCGGCTGCCCCAGCATCTCGATCGCTGCGGCGGGACCTACTCCAGCGAATGGTCCCTCGCAAAGCTGCTGCGATTCCTCAGAACCGCTCCCGCCGCCGCCGCCGCCGCGGCCGACTGGGTCGAGCTGGGCGACTTCCTCTGCGGAACGCTGACAGGATGCGGCACGCCCGAGCGGCTCACGAGAAACGTCTGCGCCGCCGGACACAAGGGTTTCTACCACGACAGCGAGGGTCCCCCGCCCGCTGAATTCCTGGAGGAGCTCGATCCGCTGCTCAGCGACTGGTTCGCATCCCGTCCCCCCAGCCCGCCGCAAGCCGCTGGAAGCCGGGGCGGCGGACTCTGCTCCGCCTGGGCGGAAAAACTGGGGCTCGCGGCGGGAATCCCGGTTTCTATCGCCGCCATCGATGCTCATGTGGGAGCCGTTGGCGCCGGAATCCGTAAGGGCAGACTGACCAAGATCATGGGTACGAGCGGCTGTGACATGGTCGTTCATCCAGCCGACTCCGGCCCGCCGCCATCCATCTCCGGCCTCTGCGGAATCGTAAGAGACTCCATCATCCCCGGTTCCTGGGGACTCGAAGCCGGGCAGTCAGCTCTCGGCGACATCTTCGGCTGGTTCGTTCGTGAATTTACCGCTCCGGCTGGCGTTGGCCACGAGGAGCTCACGCGGCAGGCGGAAACGCTTCGCCCCGGTCAAACAGGGCTCCTGGCGCTCGACTGGAACAACGGGAACAGGAGCATTCTCGCAAATCCAAGGCTCACCGGCCTGCTGCTCGGCCAGACGCTCCAGACCCGCCCCTTCGAGGTCTACCGGGCGCTGCTGGAGGCTACGGCCTTCGGGGCCAGGATCATCGTTGAACAGATCCGCTCAAGCGGAGTCTCAGTCGATGAGATTGTTCTCTGCGGCGGCATCGCCGAGAAAAACCCTCTCCTGCTGCAAATCTACGCGGACGTGCTGGGTATACCCCTGAAGCTCTCGGCGGCGGAACAGACCTGCGCCCTGGGAGCCGCCATCTTCGCGGCGGTCGCCGCCGGGCCCGAGTCCGGAGGCTACGATACGGTTGAGGAGGCCCAGGTTGCCATGACAGCGATCAAGGAGGAAACCTTTGAGCCCATCAAGCCGAGCCAGGAGGTCTACGACGAGCTCTACCACCTCTATCGCCGACTCCACGATGCCTTCGGGACGCCGTCTGAGACCGATCTCAGCGATGTCATGAAGAGTCTCTCGGAACTGAGGGACAAGGCCGCCCTCCTTCCTTCCTGATGATCGAACCCGGCGGAATTGCCGATCCCGGCTGGAAGTGGTAGTCTCATGGCGAACCGGCGCCGCGCGCAGCCGGCGCCCAGTTGAACCAGAGGATCAGCGACTCCATGAATAGAGATCATTCGCCCCGCGACCATTCCGCGGATCACTACTATCGACCCGATCCCGAGGCCGAAGCAACTGAACAGACGAAGGGAGCATACCCCATGCTGCGCGGCTTCTTTTTCGTATGCGCCGCCATGGCCATCCTGTCCATCACCTTTACAACGGCGATCTCCCTGACAGCTAAACAGGGACAGGCCATCGAGGAGGCCGATTTTCCACTCCTGTTCAGGGCGATTGATCGCAGGCTCAAGGAAAGCTACATCGACCTGGGCCGCGTAGACCCCCAGCCCCTTCTGCGGAAGGCCTTCACGGCGATCGAATTCGCCGCCGACGAAATCTACATTGAAGACTCGGACCCTGCCAACCCCTACATCCCCGTTCACATCGGGGACAAGACCTCCGTCTTCACCCTCAAGGACGGCATGACACGCGACGATGGAGTTGAGCTCATCGAAAAGGTCTTCACCTTTCTTTCCGCCTACTACAGCGGCAAAGATTCTCTCAACGACATACGTTACGCGGCCGCCAATGGCTACCTCTCGGGGATCGACCCTCACACCCTGGTTTTCACTCCTCGGCGTTTCGAAGATTTCGAGGTGCAGATCAAGGGCGAAATTTTCGGAGTAGGAATGCTCGTGGGGACCAATGACACCGGCAGGCTCCAGGTCAAGCAGGTGTTGAAGGGAACCCCTGCGCAGAAGGCCGGCTTCAAAAAAGATGATATCCTCTCGAAGATCAACGAGGAGTCGACCGTTAACATGACCGTCCAGGAGGCTGTCGAGAAGATCCGCGGCAAGCGTAATACCGAGATCACCCTCACCGTCAAGCGCAAGGGAGGCAAGGACAACAAAGAGATCCTGACAATCCCCATCAAGGTCAAGAGAGACCGGGTCGAGATCAAGAGCGTAGAGTCCAAGCTGATCAAGGACTGGAACGCTGAGGGCGCGGGGCCTTGGAGCGGAGGCGTCGGCTACGTCCATGCCACCAACTTTGACCGAAACACCTACAAGAGCCTTCGCCGCAACCTCAACCAGCTGAGAGAATCCAACGACGGTAAACCGCTGGCTGGCCTGATCCTCGACCTGAGGAACAACTCCGGAGGTCTGCTGAGCCAGGCGATCTCCATGGCCGACACCTTCCTCAAGAAAGGAGAGATCGTCGGCACCGCCTACAAGAGGCAGGAGCCCGACTATCGGAGCGCGAAGGCCGCGGGAACAGAGACACGCTATCCGCTGATCCTGCTCGCGGACGAGGCCTCGGCCTCCGCGGCCGAGATCGTCATCGGCGCCCTGCAGAAGAACAACCGCGCCATCGTCATCGGGACCAGGACCTTCGGCAAAGGCTCGGTCCAGCAATTGCAGGCTCTGCCTAACGGAGCCCAGCTCAAAATCACCGTCAGCGAATACCTGCTCCCGGGGAAGATCTCTATCCAGGAGACCGGGGTCGTTCCGGACGTGCTGGCCCAGTCGGCAACTCTCCGCAAGGATCTCCTGGACCTCTTCCCCAACGACAGCATCGTGACGGAGAGAGACTACGATGCTCACCTCGTATCAAAATACAAGATAGAGGAAGAGCCCAGTTTCTCGCTCAAATACCTGGCCCGGAATCCGGACGAAGACGAAAACGCCACCGAGAAGGAGCGCTTTATCTCCGGCGAACTCCATCCGGAAAAAGATCCCCTGGTTAAAATGGCCCTCAAGATCCTCGAATCTTCAAACAAGCCCTTCGATCCGGCGGCCGTCCTCAAAGAAAAGAAAGCCTCGTTCGAAAATCTCTCCGCCGTGTTTTACGGAGAAATCGTCGAAAAACTCTCTCGGCTGGATATCGACTGGAGCGTGCCCCCCCCTGGCAACCCCGCCCCGGACAAGAAGAGCCTTGGGCTGGAAATCAGCCACGAGTTCACCAGCGAAGAATCCTCGGACAAAGAAGACCCCGTAGCCGTCAACATGCTCGTGGTAACAGCCACAGCCGAGAACCGGGGGAAATCACCTGTGTACAGGCTGAAGGGCGTCAGTCGCTCTGATTCAGGTATGTTCAGGGAGAAAGAGTTTCTCTTTGGCAAGATCGAGCCGGGAAAGAAGATCTCGCGACAGGTCAAGATCAGGCTTCCCTATTTCCCCCGCAGCCAGGACAGCCTCTTCTCACTCGACCTCTCTACCAGCGAGGATAAGGTTCTCGCCACCTCCTCCGACAGGATCATTATAAAAGGCCGTGAAAAGCCCTCCTTCTCTTTCACGACATCCCTGGAGGACAGCTCCGGGAAGAGCCTGGAACGCCTGGAGGAGAGCGCCGAGGCCCGCCTCAGGATCAAAATCAGCAACAAGGGAAAGGGACGCGTCCACAAGGGAATCGCTGTCCTGCGAAACAAATCAGGCGCGCGAATCTTCCTGAAAAAAGGCCGCGTCGAGTTCCTTGAGCTCGATCCGGGGAAATCTACCGAGGTTCTTTTCGAGTTTGACACGAAGCCCGCCGAAGATGCCAAGAACAAGGAGGAAGACTACACCTTCGAACTGACCGTCTTTGATTCCTATTCTTCCGAGGCTCTTCGAAAGACCGTTTCGATCTCCGAACCCGGCGAAAGCGGCAAAGATTTTGCCAATGGACTGGTGGTCGCCGCACCGGAAATCGAGCTGGCTGTGATGGACGGCAAAACGAAAAAGCCCTCGCTGGTCATCGGCGACCGGGAGGCGGAGCTACATGCGACGGTGCGCTCCTCTTCCAATGAATTCAGCGCCTGGGCCACCAATCTTTCCCTCGCCGACCGTTCCCAGAACGCCGACAAGATCTTCTTCGACCGCTCCAGGGGAAAGAAGGAGCTGGCATTCAAGACCCGGATCCAGCTCCGCGAAGGACTCAATTTCATCCGAGTCTACGCCAAGTCCTCGGATGGAATTGAATCCAGCCGCAGCGTGCTGGTTCGCAGGGAGAACTGAGGCTCCAACCGGAGGACAGTTGCTACTTGCAGGTCTCCGTGACCCTGGCCAACAGCTTGTCGAGGTCGGCCTTCGCCTTGTCGGCTGTCGCCTCCAGCGATTTCCTTTCCTTGCGCAGGCCGGCGAGCTTCACGGCAGCCGCCTTCTCCTTCTCCGTTACCCCGTCTTCCCCATCGTCAGAATCCCCCTCTTCCCAGCGAATGTTCTCGTCGATGGAGATCAACCGCGTGGCCAGGGTCGAGTGATAGAGAGTCTCAAAGGCAAGATCCCGCCTCAGCTGGACACAAACGGAAGCCTCCTGCCAGGTTCCATCCTTACGCGACCTGATCTCCTCCAGGAAGCCCTTGCCAAGCTCGACCCGGGCCGCGAGGACGGTGAAGGCCGTGGTAACACGCCTCAGCTCTTCGCCCAGCAATTTCAACAGGTAGGCATCCTCTGAGGGATCGAGCCCGGCCTTCCTGCGCTCCATATCGTTCAGCTGGTAACCGACCAGGCGCTGAGACCGGTCCAATTCGAGCAGGCTGGACTCCTGCGCGATCGCCGCGCCGGCAAGTCGACTCGCCGCCAGCCGGGCCTCCTGTTCAGCTATATCTACCTCGTAGCGAAGACCACTCTCTACCCTCAGCTCGGCGAGCTTGAGAATCCCGGCATAGGTTCCATCCTTATCCTCCGCGGGTTTCTGCCCGCGGAGCCAGGCGAGCCTGTACTTCTCCTGCGCCAGGTAGAGCCGAAAATACTCATGCTGGATCCGCGAACAGTACCAGCCTCCCAGGGCCCGGAGCATGCCGCCCCTGGCCGACAGCTCCTGCCGGCTCTCTTCGGGCAGCTGGGTGATATCGAGGGAAATCAGGCCGGCGATGCCGACCAGGATCTCTTCGTAAGATTTCTTGAGCGAGTCGATCGTGAGGGCGATGGGCTCGAGATCTTTGTAGAGCTCCGCCCGGGCGCCAAGGTCTCTTCCGGCAGCGATCGAGTCCGTATACCGAAGGAGCTCGGACTCCGATTTCACCCGCCGGAAAATGATTTCCGCCGCGACCCGGGACTCTACGAGCTCCGGAAGATCGACCACCTGGTCGGTATTTACCAGCGGGGCGAAGCTCCATGGCTGCAGAGCTCGACAGGGAGCAAGCCCCTCCGCTCCTCTCTGCCCATTCAAGGTTGTTGGATGGGACAGCAGGCTGAAAACTGCGCGCTCCCGCTGCGTCGCGCCCAGGGTGATCTCGGCGACCCGCGAGACACCCATCCCGCGAGCGCCCTCTACAGGGCCCGCGCTGAAGGAAAAGCCGCGGATAAAGGAGGGGAAACCCGTATCCCCATCAGTCAGCATGGCCTCTGCCGGCAGCTCAAATTTCTTCCCCTTGTGACTCCAGCGCACCAGCACAAGCAGCCGGTCTCCCTGGTTGCGAAGAAAGTCTCCCGGCATTGTCCCGTTCCAATAGGCCGTCGACCGACAGCCGATCTCCTGGAGAGCCTGGAGGATCCTGCCTCCGGTCGCATCAAACTCAACCACCGTCTCATGGGTAGGGCCGAGATTGTGGCAGGCAAAGACCTCGATCTGGCGCGTCGGGTTTACAAACCGGCAAGGTATTCGCACCTCGGCGTTTTCCTTGTCGATGACCACGGCGGCGTTCGCTTTTTCATCCGCCGCCCGGGCCTCGAGGTCTGCAGCGCTCGGCTTCTCCTGAGGAGCCCCTGGCTCTTCCCGGGCCGCTTCCTGTCCGGACGCGGGCGGTCTTTCAAGCGCGGGCTCTTTCGCCGCCGGAACATCTTCAACAACCGCCACGGCAGCCTCCTGCGCAACCTCGAGCTGCCCCCCCGCGGCAAGCGCCAGCGGGTTCGCAGGACGGCTCTCTTCCGGGCTGGCGGCGGCTGGGAGGTCTTCCCTGGCAACCTCGCCCGGAGCCTCCGGCGCGCAGGCCAGGGCCGCCAGGAGGACGACCGCCAGCAACAAAGCTCCGAATAAATGCCCAGAATGCATATGAAATCTTCCTGTTTGAACCAACCTTATCCCGTTCGCATTGTACGAAAGAGACCCGCATCTTGCACGACCGGGCAGATTAGCTTGATAAAGTTTTTGACTTTTACCCCCCCCAGCGATTATTCACTAGCCTCTCGAAAGTAATTTTAAATGCAATGTCGCGGGGTAGAGCAGTCTGGTAGCTCGTCGGGCTCATAACCCGGAGGTCGCAGGTTCGAATCCTGTCCCCGCTACCAAAACAAC
>CAJWMA010000058.1 GCA_913042995.1 uncultured bacterium
CCCGAGGCGATCGCAAGCCCGTCCCACATGGGCGGCGGAACCTGGCGCGCGGTAAGCAAGGCTCCTTTCGTCGTGTCCAGAACCTTGAGACGGCCATCCTTGTGCACGGCATAGAGGCGCCCATTGGCCGCAAGGGCCATGGCGTGTATGTCGTTGTAGAGCTGGGTGCCGTACTTCACGGTCTTCGATTTCTTTCCAGCGGGCGTGAAGGCATCGACCGTCCACTTCGACCCTGCCGCCACACGATGCGTCCGGAAGGGCTTCTTTCCACCCCTCGCGTCGCGTCCGGCCTGCCAGCCGGTGATCCACTTGCCATTGAATTTCTTCAGGGCCTCGGCATCGAAATCACGACGGAAGATATCGGTGCTGCCGTTGAGCTCTCCGTAGACCTCTCCATCTCGGAAGACGACCAGGGGCCTTCGCGGGGCCTCTCCCTTGAAGCGATCCTGGTGTCTGGCGCCGTAGGTCCATGAACCCCGAGGAACCCAGACAGCCCCTCCGCCGGTGTCGAGCCTGGCGAAGGCGTTCCATTCATCTACCGAAACAAGCTTGCCGGCGCTGGAGATAATCCAGCGCGACATGGCGATACCCTCGCCTTCTTCGTGAATGATGTCGACAGGATCGAACTCGAGCCCCGAATTCTCGTAGAAGCCCTTGTAGGGATTCTTGCCGGTCGGGTCTCCCTTCTGCGGCATATGGTCGAGCCGATGAACCCAACGCTTCTCTCCGCTGAGAGGATCGACCGCGAATACCAGCACCCCTCCATCGGCCAGCTGCTGACGCCCGGCGACGAAATAGGCCGTATCTTTCCTCACCAGCACCGAGCCGGGCACCGGCCAGGGGCTCTCGACCTGCCCATAGGCGACGATGCGCTCATCTACAGGCGCTGCGCGGAACTCCCAGGCAAGCTCCCCGGAATCGACCCTCAACGCGTACACGTAACCGGCATGGCAACCGAAGAGCGCAAGGCCCCGGTAGATCGTGGGAGGCGTATCCACCCTGCCGCGAGCCGTATAGCGCCACAGCTCCTTGCCGTTGCCGGCCGAGAGCGCGATCACCTCGTGCGCATCCCCCCTGGCAACGAAAACCCGCCCGCCAGAAATCACAGGCGCGCTGATCGGGCCCTTGACGTAGGGATTCTCCTCCCAGTCAAAGAGGATGGGACCGTCGGGAAGAGCTGTCGGATCCGCGAGCTTCGCGGCCCACCTGGTATCGAGGGCCAGGGGACCCGCGCTGCCGGAGCTGCCGCTTCTCCACCGATCGCCTCGATAGGTCGGCCAATCGTCCGCCGCGGCCTTCTCAGCCTCGGGATCCGCCGAGACCTTGCCCCGCACCAGCGGAAACTGGATCTTGTCTATCGGCTGACTTACGGGGTTCCTGGGATCGGGGGAGGCCGACGCCATCGCTACAAAACCTCGCAGCATGGGCCAGCAGGTGCAGTGCTTCGGGGTGGTGTAGATCAACCCGTTGGCCGGGACCCAGCCGCCCTCGCGCGAACAGTTCGCCTTGGTGATAGGGTTCACCTCGACCTTGCCGGTCTCCATATTGGTCAGGTCAAGCACACCGGCAAAGACGTACTTCGGTGTCGCCACAGGAGGAAAGCAATGAGCCAGGCCGGCCGAGTGCGTCTTGAGAACCTTTCCCGTCTTTGGATCGAGCGCCGACACCTGCACGGGAACCTTGGTCTCCTTGACCTTGCCATTCTTCCTGGGGGCGGTGTTCTCCCTGCCTCCATGCAGCAGCCAGAGGTCGTCGCCTGAAAACATCGCGCGGGCCTGGCGCTTGTGGTTCATCCCGGGGGAGAATTTCTTCTCCCAGGTGAGCTTGCCCGTTTCCGTGTCCAGGAGGTGGATCGCGTTGCCCAGGTCGTGATCATTCAGCGATGAAACCTCGTAGACCACCTGCCCTTCGTGCATGACGGTCCGGTACACTTTCGGCAGCCAGCTGAAATCGGTCCTGTTCCACTTCAGCTCTCCCGAGTAGAGATCGACCGCGAAGGCCTCCACAGGATCGCCTCGTTTAGGCCTGCCGGAAATATAAGAGACCGTCTCGCTCTCGGCCGCAAGGTTCCTTGCATCCCCGGCCTTTCGTTCCCAGAGCTGCTTCCCGGTCTCAGTGCTGAAAGCGCGCACCGACCTGCTGCCGCCGACAAGAACGACATCCAGGTGCTGAATGAGCTCCATCGAGCTCTCCGTGCCCGCGTATTCCTGGACCACTTTTCCTGTAGCCGCATCCAGGGCGGTCACCTTCCCCCTGACGAAGGCGAAGAGATATTTTTCAGAGGCCACCGGACGCGCCCTGTTATACGAGAGCCGGGGAAGATTGAACGAGGGGTCGTTGAGCTTGCCCTTCAGAAGGTCCCGGTGCCAAAGGCGCAGGCCATTGAAGCTGTCGCGCGCGAGCACCCCGCCATAGAAATTACGGCCTCCATCGGTGATGAGACCCTCGACTTCCGACATGGCCGCAGCTACCCAGCGAACACGCTCAGGCGGCCCCACAGCTGTATCGAGCGACACCGCGTTCCCATCGGCGGCATGCCGTGGATGCGACCAGGTGTCCATGTTTTTCGGCCAGGGCTTGCGGGCACTGACCGTTCTGTCAGCTTCCGCAAGGATGGTCCCGAAGCCGGCTTTCTCAAGCAGCTTCACATCGAGACGAGCTTCCCGGGAGCCTTCAAAAAACCCCAGGGGTGTCATGACACGAAAAATCTCAGCCAGGCTGACTTTCCCGGACGAACGAACATAGACCCCGTTCACCACGTTCTCAGAATACGGAAGCCGCGCGGGATCGGTCATCACCTCGGCAAAGGCGAGGCCATAGAGCCCCGAGGCCTTCAAGGCCGCGCGCGCTTTCTTGACCCGTTCCGGATCTGGATCCAGAACATGGACGATGTAGCGGCCTGTTCCGGCAAGCCGGATGGCCTCGCCTGTCAGATCAGCACCAAGCTGAACGATCAGTCCGCCATGGGTCTCGGAAAAAATGACCGGCTCATCAGCCCGGCAAATGGCCGCTGTCCAACAAACCAGAATCACACCCAGAACGCAGGAAGAGATAGTTTTAGTCATACCCTTCAGGGTATTGCATGAGCGCCAAAGGGTCAATCAGCAGGACGCCGGCAAAAGCCATCACCTGGCTTCCTGGATAAAACGGATGAGGTCTGCCAGGTCGCCATTCGAGAGGTCGCGCTCGAGACCGTTCGGCATGAATGAGGCGCCCATCGACTTGAACTCGACGAGCTCTCCCCGGAGGAGATCCATCTTCTTCCCATCGGCCGCGACCAGGCTGATCTGCGTCCCCGTCTCGCTCGTTACCATGCCGGAGAAAATCCGGCCATCCCGGGTCGAGGCGGCGTAGAGGCCGAATCGCGCCTCCACCGCGGCATTGGGATCTATGATCGACTGCAGGAGAAACTCCCCTGTTTTATTGCTGAGAGCCGCCAGGTTTGGCCCGGTCTCTCTGCCAAGCCCGCCGAGCTTGTGGCAGGCCGCGCAGATCTTCTCGAAGATCACACGCCCCCTGCCTCCGTTCCCCTTCAACCCGAGGGCTGGGCGGTATTTCTTCAACACCGCCAGTCGATCGGGTGAGGCCGGGAGCAGTTGTTGAACGCGTTTCTTGATTCCCGGCCCCAGGGCTCCCAGGCGCTGGCGAGTAGAGCTGTCCAGCTCCCCCGGCCTGACCACCCCTGCGGCCACAGCGTCAAGCAGGTCCGCGGCCCATTCCCTGCGCCCCAGGACCAGCCCCAGAAGCTCGGCGCGCAGACCCGGCCCATACCTGCGCCAATCCTCAAGCAGCGGCTTGACGATGACGGCCCGCCTCACCGCGGCGACCTGGACATCAAAAGATTCCGAAGCGCTGAGGAGCCTGCGCACAGAAACACCATCTCGTCCGGGTACGCGATTGAGAAGCCCGATGGCCGCAATTCGCAGCTCTCCGGCAAGCAGTCGATCGAAGGCCATGGTCTCGGCAGCTTCAACGATCTCCAACACTGCGGCGGGAGCTGAGCGTGGAGCCGCCTTCTCCAGCCAGGCGCTGATAAGCCTCATCTTGTCTTCGGTCTTCGCTCCCGGCAGGTAACGCCCCAGGAGCTCAGCGGCCTCGGCGCCTTTCTTCCAGGCAACCGCCTGGCCTGTCAACCTGGCGAAAAGAGCCGGGGATTCCAGCGATGACCCCAGGGCGGAAATCACGTTTTTCGAGTCCAGGGAGCTCATCGCGGCGGCAGCTATCCAGGGATCCGCATCGCCGGCAAACCTGGCGATATCAGCCCCGCTCCTGGCCGAAACAGCCAGCTCGAGACGCACAGCCGGGTTACTGTCTTCGAGCCCATCAAGGAGAGCTGGAGCCCTCACCGAGCTGAGGCGAACGGCCTGCCTGCGCACACCGGGCTGCGAATCCTTCAGGGCGGCCTCGATAGTGGAAACATCCAGCTGGCCGAGCCCATCGAGCGCGCACAAGGCGTGGAGCCTCCCCAGGGCGACCCGGCTCGTTCGGACCAACCTCCGCAGCCCGCCTGCCGCCTCTATTCCGCCTCCCTGAACAAGCCGCTGCTGGGCCGTATCCCGAACCCAGCCATTGGGATGCTCCAGGTAGTTAACCAGGTCAGCTGGAGCCGACCCACGCAGCCTCGGCCATGCACGAGGTGCGGCTTCGGCGGGGAAGACCCTGTAGATCCTTCCATGCTTATCGCCATGGCGGAAATAGGGTCTCAGCTCATCCTGCCCATTTTTTGGAAGCCACTGCGGGTGTTCGATCATGTAGCGATACATATCGACCACCCAGAGCGCTCCATCGGGGCCTGTTCGAACCATGACCGGGCGGAACCAGCGATCCCTGGAGGCGATGAAATCGATCTTGCTCTCTGCCGGATCGCGCCTGGCTGTGAAGGTGACTCCATTCCTTGAAATAATATTGTGCTGCACGACGTTGTGGAACGGCTCACAGGTAAAGGCATGGCCCTCGCTGCCGCGCGGAAAGAGAAGCTCGTCACGATAGACCATACCAGAGCACGCCGAGGTGAAGCGGCCGGACTGCTCGAAGGAATGAAAACGCTTCTGCGGTGACTTGGCCGTGTAGACACGCGGGTTTGTCGGGGTCACCACCTGGTTCTTCGGGTTGGGCGATACGAAGTAGGGATTCCGGCGCAGGTGATGGTCGCGCAGAACATAATGCCAGAGCGGATGGCTGTTCTGAACGCCGAACCAATCACCCCAATCGTCCCGATTCCTGCCGAACTGAGAGGGGCCTGACTGCGGGTCCAGCAGCCCCGCCTCGGGACGAATACGGAAATCCCGGCTCCCAAGCACGATGGTCTTCCCCGTCCTGACAGAGGTAATCTTATTGCCCTTGGCGTAGCCTCCATGATGCGCCCCGCTGGCGCAATGAATCCAATTGTCGAGCCCCCACCGCAAGCCATTGACCCGCAGTTGCTGGTTCCCCTCTGAAAACCCCCTGTAGAGAACCTCGCGGACATCCGCCCTCCCATCTCCGATTGTGTCACGGGCAAAGAGAACCTCAGGAGCCGCGGTAACAAGGACACCATCCTTCCAGGCCTTGACGCCGGTCGGAAAATTCAACCCATCGAGAAAAACGACCGACCTGTCATAGCGCCCGTCGCTGTCAGTGTCCTCCAGGAAACGAACCCGGCCACCCGGTTTTCCCTTGCCGTCGATACCCAGGGGGTAGTCTGCCATCTCGGCGACCCAGAGCCTCCCATCCGCTCCCCAGTCGATAGCTACGGGGTCCATCACCAGCGGCTCAGCCGCGACAAGCTCGATCCTGAACCCTTCGCGGACATGAAACGCCGCAAGCGAGGCTTCCTTTCCGGCAGCCCGGATAGAATCATCGGGTTCTGCCCCCCCGGCTATCCCCGGCAGGAAGAAGAAGCTGAGCGCAAGAACCGCTGCGGGATAATAGCGTGGGACAATTGAACCCATACGGTCAGGGTATTAGACACGTCCGCGCGCATCAATCAGCAAGGCTGTAGCAGCGGATTTCCCTGTCATTGCGAAGGTAGATGCTGCGATTGGCGAAGGCCGGATGAGACCAGACCAGCAGCCTCCTGCCTACCCTGTGCGTTGGCTCGATCAACTTCGCACGGCTGAGTTCCTTGTAACCGGCGGGATTGAGCCGGGCGATAACCAGCTCCCCGAGATCATTGGCGAGAAAAAAACGGCTCCCGTTCCGTACCGTGAAGACATTCGCCCAGCTTGCGGGCCTGCCGCCGGTAGATGGAGCGAAAGTACTCCAGAGCTGCTCCCCATCGGAAAGCCGGGCGCAGATATATTTCCCACCCTGCCCGCCAGCGTAGACGTGTCCGGACTGGATGACAGCTGTGTTGAAGACGCCGCCTATGCCGCGCCGGGAGTTCCCCCTCCAGGCCAGCCTGGCCGAAGCTCCATCTTCGGCCACCTCGATGCAGGCGGACACCCGGTTGTAGCTCATCACAAAAACACGCCGACCCTCCACAACAGGATGCCCGACCGACATACCAAAAGTCGGCTTGATGGCGACCGTCCAGTAAACCTCGCCGGTGGCCGGATCGAGCGCCTCCACCGCGTCGCCATGCCAGATGAGAAGCTGTCGTTTCCCAGAGATCGTATGGATCACCGGAGGACAATAGCCCGGCTGGGCCGCCGACCGCGCCCGCCAGAGCTCCTTGCCGGTCAACTTGTCAAACGCCACACAGACGCTACCCTTGCCGCCAACGATGCAGATCAGCCGGTCTGCTTCCACAAGGGGATGGGCGGCCGTCCCCCACTCGGGGATCTCGAGTCCATAGTCCTTCTTGAAATCTCTCGCCCACCGCACCTTCCCATCCTTAGTCGAAAGACAAAACAGGTTGCCCTCCGCGCCCAGGGCGTAGACCCTGTCGCCATCTACGGTCGGTGTCGCCCGCGGACCAATGGCGTAGATGGCAACGGTCGTGTAGGGACAATTCCATTCATGCGCCCAGACCTGTCGGCCATCGGTCTCGTCCAGGCAGACCAGCCTCTCTTTCCCAGGCAGTAATTTACGAAGGAAATTTTCGTTCCGTGGAGGCTTCCCTTCATGAAGAAGCTTCGCCTTCCCCGGATCAAGTTCAGCCGCCACCCGGTCCATGACAAAAACTCTGCCCGCGGCCACGGCGGGACCGGAATACCCTCCACCAAGCTTTGCCTTCCAACGCAACCTTGGCCCCTTCTCCGGGAACTTCTCGATAATTCCCTTCTCACGCCAGACCCCGTCCCTTTGAGGGCCGAGCCATTGGGGCCAGTCGTCCCCATGAACCGCTGTCGCAGGAAATCCACCGAGCGAAACAGCCAGGAAGAGAAAAATCAGGGCGTGGGGAACCAGGGCCCGGCCCCGGAAACAGGCGCGATACGACCGATCAGAATATGGGCAGAGGCTCGCCATCGCAAATCTGGAAGGGACGATCCAATTGGTCGTGCAACTCGGCATGATGGTCGATGCCCATGGCCTTATAGACCGTGGCGTGGAAATCGGCCGGGGTGCAGGCGTTCGATCCCGGGCTGATGCCCCTGGAATCGCTCGAGCCATAGACCTGGCCGCCGGGAATGCCTCCGCCGGCGAGCACCATGGAATAGACACCGGGATGATGGTCCCGACCCCCATTACCGTTGATCTTCGGAGTTCGGCCGAAGTCCGTGAGGAAGACCACGAGGGTCTCATCGAGCATCCCCCGCATCTCGAGATCCGTCAGAAGGGCGGAGACCGCGCGATCGAAAACCGGGAGGAGCCTGTCCTTCATCTTCGGGAAGTGGTCTCGATGCGTATCCCAGTTGTCCCCGCTACCGCCGGCGAGATCGCCCGCGGAACAAAGCGCCTGGACGACCGGAACACCGGCCTCTACAAGACGTCTTGAAAGCAGGAGCGTCTGGCCGCAGACATGATCGCTGTACATGTCGCGAATCCGGGGATCCTCCAGCTCGAGGTTATAGGCCTCACGGACGGGAGAATCCAGGAGCATGTCAACGGCCATCTTGTGGAAGTGATCCAGCTGGTCGTAATTCTCATGAATCCCGGTTGCCTGGGGACTCCCAATACTGACCTTCTGTTCCAATTGGCGCAGGAGAGCCCGCCGACTGGCAACCCGTTCCTTTTCCGTGTTGAGCTCGAGCTTGAGCTCCAGGTCGTTGTAGCGGGTAACGCCGCGGTAGGGAGTCCCGGCGGGTGTCCGAATGAGAACCGGATCGTAGTTGTAACCGAGCCAACCTCCATCATCGCCGGCCATCAACCCCCCATTGTCATACATCGAGTAAGGCATCCGGATGGCCCGGGGTGTACCAGATCGAGTCTCCTGGAAACGTGACACCATCGCAGTCAGCGAAGGCCAGTTGGTTCGTTTGCCGGCCCGGATGCCCACAGGCTGATGCCCTGTGAGGCTGATGTACATACCGCCCTGGTGCGCCCCCTGGTTGTGATGGAGAGACCTGACGATAGCCAGCTTCTCGGAGTGCTTCGCCAGCAGCGGCAGGTGCTCGCAATACTGGATGCCAGGCGTAGCCGTGGGGATCGCCTTGAACTCTCCCCGAATATCGGAGGGAGCATCCGGCTTCGGGTCAAAAGACTCGTAATGACTCATGCCGCCCCAGGTATAGATCACTATACAGGACTTGGCCTTAGGCGCGCTGGCAAGAGCCTGTGATTGCAGCTTGAGAATCGTGGGGAGCGTCATCCCGGCAAGCCCTACAGTCGAGCGCAGGAAACCACGGCGGGAATAATTAAGGTTGGTCATGGCGTAGAAACGGGCTCCGCAATCTCAGGATTCGTTCCGCATCACTATTTTACAAAACACTCCGGCTTTCTCAAGTGTACAGGAAAAGAAAGCCTCAGCCCCTCCATCACTTCGGAATCACCGCATTTCCGCGTTTCTGGGTGGTTCTGAAATAGCCCAGGGGCTTGTCTTTTTCATCGGTAATCACCCAGGTGGCATTGGAATAGGTGTTCTGTTTGCGAATTCCACCAGGTTTCAGCTCACCGTAAAACCTCAGCCCCCCTCCATATTCAACCCAGAAGACCTTCACCTTGATGTCCTTCTTATTCAGAAAAATAATCTCGGTGCCCGACCCTGTAACAGAGATGGGAGGAGACTTATCGGCCACCGCCGTCCATCTCAGATCTTCCAGCGGCGGAGCCCAGCTATCAGTGCGAAAGGGACCGGCGGGAAGACCATCTCTATTGTAGAGATTCGCCCTCGCCGGATTCATGGTATAGGCGTAGCGCACAGCGAGCGGTTTCGGAACATCCTTCGACCGGACAACAACGGTGTCTCCATCGATCGCCGCCTCCGCCCAGAACCATTTCCTGTCAGCCCCGGCGATAGCGAAGTGCTCGAGCTCCCCTTCATCGAGCTCCCTGGTTGGCTCAAGGCCGCTCTTCCTGCCGACCATCAAACCCTTGCCGACATGCCGGAATGAAAGCCTGATCGAATCGCCCTCAACCTCCAGGCTCTCGTAGAGAGGGCCCGAGGGCACCAGTTTGTTGCGGCCGTAGGTCTGGTTGAGCGCCCATTGCGCCAGTCTCCAGCCCACGTCCTGCTTATTCCTTGGGTGAATATCATTGGCCGCGCCGATATCTGTGATGACAGCCATACCTGTCCCCGGGATATCGAGGGCTCTCGTTTGCGCCGCGCGAATCTTCGCCCAGCCCTCACCACCAGCCGGCTCCCGGCTCTCCCGCTGATAGTTCGCAAGCTGCACCCAATGGAAGGCCAGGTCGGGGTTCTGAAAGACCTTACGCCAGCCTTTCACCAACGCGTGCTTCTTGTGGTAGTAGCTCACCCCCTCGTTCCCGTTCGACTCCCCCTGGTACCAGATGCCTCCGCGCATCGCAAAGGGAGTGAGTGGATGCACCATCGAATTGTAGATCGCCGAGGGAGAGCTGCCCCCCACCCTGGTGGAGGACTGGTACTGCTCCACCTGGTGGGCGAGCCCGGAGAGCTCCGCGACTGACTCGAAACCCTCAAGAGGAACCCACGGCTCAATCCGGGTGCCGCCCCAGTTCGAGCCAACGAGTCCAATCGGAACACCAAGTTCCTTCAGCAGGCGGCGACCGAAAAAATACCCGACGGCACTGAAGCCGGAAGCTGATTTCGGAACACACATCCGCCAGCTACCCGCCCCTTTATCTCTGGGCAGAGGGCTTGTCGTATGCCCAGGGACATCAAATAGCCTGATCAACGGATGGTCGGCGGCCTCCACCTCCTCCCTGGCGTTCATTCCCTGGATGAGCCTCCACTCCATATTGGACTGGCCGGAACAGATCCACACCTCGCCAACCAGGATGTTTTCGAGCGTGATCCTGTTGATGCCCTGGATGGTAAGACTGGCCGCTTCTGCGCTGGCCTCGAGGGGAGCGAGCTTCACCATCCATTTACCATCATCTCCGGCCTTGACCGTCTTTGACTGCCCGGCGAAGGAAACCGTCACCTTCTCACCAGCCTCAGCCCAGCCCCACACCGGCACAGGAAGCCCACGTTGCAGGACCATGCCGCTGCCGAGAACACGCGGCAGGGTAACAGCCGCTGACACGGAAGAAGCGAGACCGAATACAACGAAGAAGATCACGGGACCCGTGGAACGAGCCAGCTCCAAAAATTTCATCGATTGCACCAGAGGTATAGGAGGCGAGGATTAAAAGGGAAACGGCTGTCAGATCTTCGGGATGACGGCCCTCCCAAGCTTCAGGCCCGTGCGAAAATACCCGAGGGGCTTTTCTTTCTCATCGGTTATCAGCCAGCTGGCCTGGGAGAAGGTGTTCTGCACCCGTTTGCCGCCGGGGGCCAGCTCGCCGTAGAGCCTCAAACCTCCGCCATATTCAACCCAGTAGACCTTCACCTTGATGCCCGAATTGTTCGTGAAGGTAATCTCCGTACCCGACCCCGTAACCGATCTCGGAGGTTTCACGTCGTCGGTGATGGCAACCCACTTGAGATCTTCACTCGGCCGCGGCGGAGGCTTGGGGATAGCGACAATCTTGCTGAGATCGATCCCGCGAACGATCCGACAGTCCGGGATCGCCTTCTCCAGGCGCGAGACTCCCTCATCGGTAACGCCGGTCTGCCACAGGTAGAGCTGCTTCAGTTTTTTGAGCCCTGCCAGATGGGCCAGGGTCTTGTCCGTAATCTTGGTATTGTACAGGTTCAGGTACTCCAGGTTGACGAGCCCGGCGAGATTCTCCGTGCCGGAATCATCCACCGCGGTTCTCTCGAGGTGCAACCTGCTCAAGCTGGTGAGTCCCTTGATATGAACCAGTCCCGCGCTGGTGACCTTGGTGTCACGAAGATTTAACCGAACGATTTTTTTCAGCGCCGCCACCTGGGCGAGCCCATCGTCGGTCAGGGATCTTCCGGTCAACTGGAACTCTACCTTCCAGGCTCCAGCATCCCCGGCCGCGGGTCTCACCTGGCCCCCGATTTTCCTGACAGCCTCCACCTGCTCGCTCTCGGCGGCGAAGACAGCCGCGGAAGCCATGAGCAGCGGGGCAAGGACTAACAACTTGCGGGACATTGATAAAGCTGTCTTAAAATTACTTCTCATGACTTCCCCATGGATGAACCTGGTTGAACACATCGTCTCAGCAGGGACAAGCTGCGTCGCCAGCACATTGCGGCGCTTCGATTATTCTATCGATTCAAGCCGAGAGGTGAAATAGCCAACCGGCCGATCTGTTGAACAACCTCGAGACGCGTGTTACTGTCGACTCCCGGTGGCGAACCCCGCCTTCACAAACTCAAGCCTCAATCCTGAACGGAAACAAACATGAAATACAGCTCGCTCAGCGCTGCCACGCTCCTGGTTGCAATAATCATCTCGATATCATCACCCCTCCTGCCGGCCGCTGACAACATCGGGGTCGGGGCGGCGGCGATAAAGG
Source organism: uncultured bacterium (assembly GCA_913042995.1). Lineage (GTDB taxonomy): Bacteria > Planctomycetota > UBA8108 > UBA8108 > UBA8108 > UBA8108. The sequence continues at coordinate 11,872 of CAJWMA010000058.1, forward strand.
GCGCCGAGCTCATTCTCGATGGATCGCGCAAACTGCTCGATGACAAGTGGACCTACTGGAAGGGACCACGATTCAGCTCGTCGCTGCCGATCAAGTGGAAGGTGGTCGATGATCCTGTCGATTCCGGAAAGAAGGCGATCCAGACTGATGATCCAGCCGCCAAGGGAGGCCGTTACGGCACCGCAGACATCGTCACCAAGAAAAAATACCGGGACTTCCGCCTCCACATCGAGTTCCTCGTGATGAAGAAGAGAGGAAACAGCGGAGTCTATCTCCAGAATCGCTACGAGATCCAGGTGCTCGACGGCGACAAGAGCAAGCACGGCATGGGAGCCGTCATCAACGAGAGCAATTCCCCCTACGAGCTCTACAACGGAGTCGGAAAATGGAACTCCTATGACATCGTGTTCCGCGCCGCCCGCTTCAAGGACGGAAAGCTCAGCGAGAAGGCGATAGTCTCCATGTACTTCAACGGCAAAAAGGCGCACACCAATGTCGCGATCAACAAGGTCTGGGGCGGGCCCAACTCCGGACTCGACGGGGGCAATCAAGGCGGCCGCGGAATCACCGATGTGCCCGGAGGACTCAAGCTGCAGTGCGAGGGCCACGATGTCCGCTATCGCAACACCTGGATCAAGGAAATCGACCTCAAGAAGGCTGATACCGATTTCTGAGAATCCAGGCAGGTAGAGACAGGGACAAATGAATGGCAACGCAGCGCGACATCCGACGCCTCCGCTCACTGAAAACCGGCAAGGGCAGACGGGAATGGGGACAGTACGCCGCGGAGGGTGTGAGGCTGCTCGAAGAATCCAGGCGATACGAGGTCGAGCCCGAGGCCCTGTATCTCGACCCGGGCGCGCTGTCTGACCGGGGACGCCAGCTCGTAGCCGAATTGGAAGCACGCGGCATACCATGCGAAGAAATCGCGAGGCACCAGCTCGAAGGCGCCGCGGATACGAAGACGCCGCAGGGACTCATCGCTGTATTCAGGCAGCCGGACATCGCTCTCAATTCACTGAGAACCTGCCGACGTCTTCTCATCTGCGACGGGATCTCAGACCCGGGAAATGTCGGTACATTGATCCGCTCGGCGCGGGCCTTCGATTTCGATGCGGTTCTGCTGACCGAAGAATCAGCCGATCCCTTTTCACCCAAGGTCGTACGGTCAACAGCCGGAGCCATCTTCGGCCTGCCCGTGCTGAAGCTGAGCCTCGACAGTTGCCTGGACTTCCTGGAAGGCAGCGACTTCGCGCTCGTAACCAGCACTCCGGCGGCCGGCGGAGACCGTGGTCAGCTCGAGGAGCTTTCACGCCGGGGCCAGATGGCGCTGGTCATCGGATCAGAAGGAGAAGGTGTCTCCGAAAGGCTGACTGAACGAAGCGAACTGCGGCTGGCGATCAGCCACTCTGACCGGGTCGAATCGCTCAATGCGGCAGTGGCGGGATCCCTGCTGATGCGAGAGCTCTATGACCTGCCTGACGACCCGCGCTGACGCAGAGCCTCGTACAGGCAGACCCCGGTCGCGACCGAGACGTTCAGGCAATCGACCTTGCCCATCATCGGAATCTTGACGACAAGGTCGCATGTCTCCATGGTCAATCGACGCAGCCCCTTGCCTTCAGCCCCCATGACCAGGGCCATAGATCCCTTGAAATCGACATCGTACAGCGAGGATGCCTCGGCCCCGTCCGCGGTCCCAACGGCCCAGACGCCATTCTTCTGCATTTCCTTGAGGGTGCGAACGATGTTGGTGACCTGGATGAAGGGAACGCTCTCGGAGGCTCCACAGGATATTCGTGACACGGTCGAGGTCATGCCCACGGCCCGGTTCCTGGGCGCTATAACCGCATCGACCCCGGCGCCATCGGCGGTCCGCAGGCAGGCCCCGAGGTTGTGCGGATCCTGCACTCCATCGAGCACGAGAAACAAAGGAGCCTGGTTCGATTCAAGGATCTCCTCCAGGTCGGATTCATCTCTCTCGATGAACCCCCCGCCGAGGGAGTGCCGGTTTTCGCGCGCTATGGGCCGCTTGGATCGTTTACCCACTTTTTCACCTCACTAGAACACAGCTGTCAGAGCAGGGAACCGGCCTACTTCAAGAGCTCGAGCATACCCTCACCAAAGGCCGTACCGACCTGGGCAAAGAGCCAGGGGCTGCCGTAGTAGTGGTAGGGACGGTCGTTGCCGAATTGTTGCCACTTGCTGACGTCCTTGCTCCAGCCTCCTGGGCCGGTGTAGATGGCGTGAGCCTCCATGTCCCAGTACTTGTCGGTCCTGACGCAGACCGCGTTGCCCTTAAACTCTGCCTGCTTGGGAACTCCAGCCTGCGCCTTCTTGATATAGTCCCTGGGTGAGCCGGGTTTGTCGGGCGCCATGCCGTCGTTACCCATCTGCCCGATCACGAACTTCATATTCGGAGCCTTGAACTCCTTTCGCACATCGCGGATGAAATTGGCCATGTTTTTTTCATAGGTCAGCCAGCGGTCCTGGTATTGATCGTTCCAGCCCTGGAACCAGACAAAACCCATGATCTCGTAGCCCTGGTTTTTGTAGCCCGGGAAGCGTTCTCCGAGTTCGCCAAGACAGCCATGCACCTCGCTGACCATGTTGCGGTAGTCCTTGCCGAACTGCTCCTTGTACTGCGCCGCGGTCACCATCTCCCGTGGCTTGAACTTTCGCAGGCGTCTTTTCTTGTTGTCCTTCTTGTTCTGCTCGGTGACGCGTTTGTTGTGGGCCTCAATTTTTTCCGGCTGGGCTTCGTTCCAGGCCTTATTCTCCGCGTTCTGGGCCTTGGCGAGCTTCGCGTACTCAGCATCACTGAGCATGGAGGATGGCGGCATGAATCCACGCGCAAGCGCCCTCCCTCCCCAGGAGGCCTTGATGAGCAGGACCTGCTCATCGTAGTGGTTTCCCATGACGTGCCCGAAGTTGAATTCAGGGCCAAAGCCTTCGCGCGGCGCGCCGTAGCCGACGGTCAGATCGCCATGCTTCCCGAGGTAGTTGATCCAGACATCACGGCGCGTGCTCCAGAGATAGGTGGGTGTCTTCCGCTTATCATTGGGGTCCGTGGTCTCTTTCACCTTCTTCGTAAAAGCATCGTAGTCGCCATTCTTGAGGAAATGGGTATAGCGCTCACGGTACTTCTTCTGGCCCACCTGCCAGGTGAGGGGCTCGGGGAAACCCCGGCCTTCCATATTGGACTGACCGGCAAGAATAAAGACCTTTACCTTGCCCTTGCTCGTTGAGGCGGCGTATTGAGGATTTTCCGCACTGGCAATAAAAGGAAAGAAGACGGCCGCGCAAAGCGTAAGGACTCTTCGAATGATCATTAGGTTCTCCGGGGACTCCCGACCAGGGAATGCTTTCAACTACTTGTTTGAATCAACACGCGGTCATTTTCACCACATATCGATAAAATCTCCACCCGCCGTTTGGAAAACGGCGGGTGATTTCGGCAATGGGGGCTGGCTGAAATCCGACCTGGCCCGGATCGACCTCAGTCGCAGACCGGGCCCTGCGCCTCGCAACCAAGTCCATCCTCGGTAGCGTCAGGACCACAGTCCGAGACCGGGTAGCCCGGACTCGTTGGAGATGGGGCCACCGGCGCAACCCCGCCGGTAAACAGCCAGCTGAAGATGATGATCGCATCTGTGATCTCGACCGCGCCGGTATCGTTCGCGTCAGCGGCATCCATGCACGCCGGCGGAGCTCCGCCGGAGAAGAGGAAGAGCAGCGGGATGACCCCATCGGTCAGGTTGATGGCACCATCGGAGTTGGCGTCTCCACGCACGAAGTTCTCGCCGGGCTTCGGAACCGGGCCTCCCTCCTGGAGCGGAACAGCGTAGCCCGCCCGTAGATAGGCGTGGTTTTCTTCAATCTCTTCCGCGCTGAGCGCCCTTGAAGAGACCCTCGCCGCGTCGATGGAATAGCCGCTCGGCGCGACCCGGTATTGATTGCGCGAGGCGTCATCTTCACCAGCAAAGAACATGAAGCGGGCGTGATCATGCCCGATCGGAGAGATAAAGGCCTGGCCCGCGGGAAGATCTACCCCCCCCATGAACTCACCGTCAAGATAGACAGAGGCCCGCTGCGGATCGGTGGAGCGGGAGACCGTGGCAACCACGTAGTGGCTGCCGGCGGGGATCTCGAAGATCGGCGTCTTGATCTCGTTCCAGCTCGGAGTGAAGGTGCCATCGGAGTTGATCGGCGACATATTGAA